>JBEIUO010000631.1:0-2502 GCA_040374335.1 Phycisphaeraceae bacterium | reverse complement strand
CACCGAGCGCAGGGGCCCCGACGGCCGCCCAGTCCTGAGCGAAGCCGCATTCATGGACATGCAGGCCGACGTCCGCGAGGCCGTCAAGCAATCCATCGACTTCGCCGAGAACAGCCCCGCCCCCGACGTCGAGGCCGAGCTCTACAGCGACGTCTATGTCAACCCCCAGAAGAACCTCAGCCCCTCCCGCGACTACCACCACGGCGCGAAGAACCCGCTGCTGTAAGTCGCTCACGAAACGCACAACCGAACTCGCTCCCCCGCTGGTGCTTTGAAAGGTATCGCAATGGCCACCCTGTTCGCCGACGAGATCGACGCCCTCAACGAACTCCTCACCCGTGAGCTCCCCCCGCGCGAGGGCGATCGTCACATCCAGTTCCGTGAGGCCCTCCGCGAAGCCATGTCCGAAGAAATGCGCCGCGACAAACGCATCTTCCTCCTCGGCGAAGAAGTCGCCCAGTACAACGGCGCGTACAAGGTCTCCCAGGGCATGCTCGATGAGTTCGGCCCCAAGCGAATCATCGACTCCCCCATCTCCGAAAACGGCTTCGCCGGTATGGCCGTCGGCGCCGCCATGTACGGCCTCCGCCCCATCATCGAGTTCATGAGCTGGTCTTTCTCCCTCGTCGCCGCCGACCAGCTCCTCAACAACGTCCCCAAGATGCTCTACATGTCCGGCGGCCAGTGGGGCTGCCCCATCGTCTTCCGCGGCAACGACGGCGCCGGTGGTCAGCTCGGCTCCACCCACTCCTGGTGCGTCGAAGGCCTCTACGCCAACGTCCCCGGCATGAAGATGGTCATCCCCAGCAACCCCTACGACGCCAAGGGCCTCCTCAAGACCGCCATCCGCGACCCCGACCCCGTCTTCTTCCTCGAGAGCGAGCGCATGCTCGGCGACAAGGCCCACGTCCCCCCGCAGGAGTACTACATCCCCTTCGGACAGGCCCGCCTCACCCACGAGGGCGACGCCTGCACGCTCGTCTCCTTCGGCCGCCCGGCCAACTTCTGCTACGAAGCCGCGGTCGAACTCGCCGCCCAGAACATCCACGTCGACGTCCTGGACATGCGCACCATCCGCCCCCTCGACATCGACTCCATCATCGCGAGCGTCCGCAAGACCAACCGCGTCATCGTCGTCGATCAGTGCTGGCCCTTCGCCAGCGTCGCCAGCGAAGTGATCACCCAGATCTGTGAACGCTGCTTCGACTGGCTCGACCACCCCCCGGTCCGCCTCAACACCGAAGACGTCCCCACCCCCTACGCCAAAGCCCTCGAATACGCCTACATCCCCAACAAGGAACGCATCCTCGCCGCGGTTCGAAAGATCCTGGCATAAAGCGGCGACTCGGCCGCCCCACCTGACCCCCTATCCTCCATCACTCTTCATTTGCTGCTTTGCTGTTTTGAGCTTTGCTGCTTTCCCAAGGACCAAACCATGCCCATCACCATCACCATGCCCCGCCTCTCCGACACGATGCAGCAAGGCACCATCGTGAAGTGGAACGTCAAGGAAGGCCAGAAGATCAAGAGCGGCGATGTCCTCGCCGACATCGAAACCGATAAAGCCACGATGGAGCTCCAGTCCTTCGACGACGGAACCGTCGCCAAGCTCTCCGTCGCCCAGGGCCAAACCGTCCCCGTCGGCACCACCATCGTCGTCCTCGCCTCCGCAGGTGAAGACGTCGCCGCCGCCGCGGCATCCGGTGGCTCCTCCGCCCCAATCGCCAAGGCCGCCGCCGCCAACTCCGCTGCCGCCGCCCCCTCCAACTCCGCGACCACCACCGCCACCGTCGCCCATGCCGCGCACGGCTCCTCCAGCGAAACCAACGGCCGCGTCTTCGCCTCCCCCCTCGCCAAGAAGATCGCCGCCGAGTCCGGCGTTGACCTCGGTCGCCTCAGCGGCACCGGCCCCAGCGGCCGCATCGTCCGCGCCGACGTCGAAGCCGCCATCCGCGGCGGCACCGCTTCCGCCGCCCCCACCAAGACCGTCTCCCCAGCCCCCCTCCCCGCCGCGGCAAGCGCCCTCAAGGGCACCATGGTCCCGCTCTCCAACATGCGCCGCGTCATCGCGACCCGCCTCGTCGAGAGCAAGCAGACCATCCCCCACTACCAGGTCCCGGTCGACGTCGACATGGACCCGCTGATGAGCCTCCGCTCGCAGCTGAACGACCAGCTCGCCTCTCAGGGCGTGAAGCTCAGCGTGAACGACTTCCTCGTCCGCGCCTGCGCCCTCGCGATGCACCAGCATCCGTTCGTGAACAGCCGCTGGATCGACAAGGGCAACGAAGTCGCCATCGAACAGCTCGGTGAAGTCAACATCGGCGTCGCCATCGCCCTGCCCGCCGATCGCGGCGGCGGCCTCGTCGTCGCCACCCTCCGCAACGCCGACCAGATCGGCCTCCGCCAGATCTCCTCGCAGAGCAAGCAACTCAGCGAGAAGGCCCGCACCAAGGGCCTCGCGCCCAACGAGATGAGCGACTCCACCTTCACCATCTCCAACCT
>JBEIUO010000152.1:0-6294 GCA_040374335.1 Phycisphaeraceae bacterium | reverse complement strand
TCCCCCTCGCCGCCGCCATGGCGTCCCTCCCCTCCCTCTCGACGAGCCATCAGCCCCAACGTCCGCTCCCCGCCCGCGCCTAACCCCATCATCTATGGTGCCAGAATCGTGCCAACACCCCCGCCGCGTGTGCCCCAAACGTGACAACCCCCAGTCACCCGCAGGCACCCCCAGGCACGCCGCCAACCCCCGCAGACCCGCGATTGTCCCGCAAAAACGCCACAAAACGCGAACCTCGTCGCGTCCCGTCACGCCCCGGCACTCCGGGGCACTCAATCGGTTTTCATCGGAAAAACTGGGGATCTAGGATTTGAACCTAGAAGCGAGTTTCACGAAAGGCCTATTTTCGTTGGCCTTTCGCGCGTTCCGGCTAACCTGTGTGCCGATAGCGTGACGGGCGTGGGGCAGGGATCAGATGCCCCAAACACGCGCGACTGCATCCTTGGGTACACCGGGGACGTGCCCGACGCTACCCCAGTTCATACTCAACTTGGAAACGTGTCCACCGATCAGCGAATGCACGCATCGTCACCGCGAAGAACGGCCCCGAATCCCAGGTGGCATACTTTGCCTCACTGGTGCTAATGGTGATCTTGGACACGTCACCCTCCCGCTCGGCGAGCAAGTCAATCGAGTCTACGTCGTAGTACTTTCCGTGACGGTTGAAGGAGATCGAGAACGCCTTTCCTTCTGCGAAAGCACTCTGGATTTCCGCGTCAGAGACAATCTTGTGCGGGGCAAGCGCATCAAAGTCGTACGGGCGTGAGTTGACAACGAGATTCCCCTCCCAATCGGTGCGCTCGCGACCAAGCGAACGGATCGCTCGCATCGCCACTGAGAGAGCTTCCGCCCGCGGATCGATAACTCTAAAGATCAAATAGCAATCGACCCCCATCGGTCCACTCCTTCACCAAAACCCGATCTGGAACTCGAACACATTTTCCTTTCCGATTACGCTCTCGATGTACTCGCGAGTTTCCTTGTCGGTCGCAGCTTCGAGATCGTACTGGGCGGGCTTTTTTGCCACATCTGCAGCTTCTTTTAGGATCTGGAGTTGTTTCCCGAGTTTGCCCCTGTCTTGCCCTTTTGAAGGCCCGCCAACACCAATATACTCCCCGTTTGGACCCTCCACATCAAGGTCCGAACTCCCGTACTTGGTCTTGATCCGCTTGCGGCTCACCTTGCCCCCGACAATGTTCGCGACCGCTTGCTCGCGGAGTTCTCCCAGCGCCCGAGCAGCCTCGCCATCCCGGGCTTTGTTCGCATCACCTGCTGCATCGCACCCTTCCTCGTATGCCTTCTTCAGGTCAGCATACTCCTCCGCTGTCATCTTGACTTTCTTGCCGTCCGTCGTCAGCTTCCAGATTTCGTCTCCGATCTTCTGGATGGCCTTCAAGCCTTTCGCGGACAGAATCGCGGCGATGATCAAATCATCTGGGCCTGGCATCACGATGAAGAAGACTCCGGCGGCAAACTGCCCTGTCATGTTTGCAGTTTGGGTAACGCCTCGTGATACCTTGCTCACCTGCCTGAGAAGCTCGCGATGAGCGGTCAACACCGCGATCGCGGCTTCGTCCTCTGTGCTTCGGCTGTTCCAGTCCCTGAACCCCTGGTAGACGCCATCCGGGCCGTAGAAATGCCGCCGCTTCATGCCCGGTCGGTTGCGAACATCCACATCCTCGTACCCCCCGTTAAGCGGGTTGGAGTCAGAACGGCTGCCCTCTTGAAGCCCCAACGGATCCACCCCATTCACCGGGTCCCCGCCGCAGTACGCGTACAGGTTCAGCCCGTCCACGAAGAACGCCGGGTCGCGCTGCAGCCAACGCAGACCTGCCGCGCCCGGCATCGGGTCGTACACCCGGTGCCGGACGTGGTACATCTGCAGCCGGTCGTCCCACACGTAGCCCCGGAACCCGAACCGGTTGTCCTCGGTTGTCCGACCCGCGCCCTCGCCGTTGTCCCACCACGCCAGGAACTGGATCACGTCGTCGCCGTCAACGCCCCCGTCCCCGTTCGTGTGCGACCCGGACGCCCCCACGTCCCACAGCGCGAAGAACGTGACCAGGTCATCACCATCGACCTGCCCGTCCTGGTTCATGTCCGCCATCCAGTTCACGATGTACGGCTCCCCGTACAGCGTGTACCGAATCTCCTCGTGCTGGCCCCCCGCCTCCACCCCCTCCACGATCTTGATCACGTCCCCCAGCGTGTTCTGGATGATGTAGAACGACCGCTCGAACGTCCCGTCACCCGCAACGTCGATCTGCCCGAACAGCGGCGAATCCAGCGGGGCCGAACTCGGCCTCCCGTTCATCCCCGCCGGGTTGTACGCGTACCGCTCGCGGCACGTCGCGTCCGCCTGCCCCGGATCACGCGCGTACACCGCCCGCAACCGCCACAGATCGTCGTACGCGAAGAACTCGACCCGGTCGTTCTCGAAGACCGCGTCCGTCAGGCCGGGGTCCTGATCCTCGTTGTACGCCGCGGCGACGCGGCGGCCGTTGGCGTTGTACCAGAAGCGGGCGTAGAGGTACTCCGACCCGCCATTGGTCTGGTAGACGTGCGTGAGGTTGTTGAAGGGGTCGTAGGCGAACCTGCGACCGTCGCCGGGTTCCTTGAGGTTGCCGTTGGCGTCGTACACCGGTTCGATCGCGACGGAGTCGATCACGGCTTCGGTGACCTGGTTCTGGGCGTTGACCGAGTAGCCGACCGTCAGCGGCGTGACGGAAGGCCCGGTCCGCCCGTAGCCCGTCACGTTGCCGAACCTGTCGTAGGTTGCCGCTTCGGTTCGGATGATGGTGTCGGTGGTGTTTGCTGGGCCCGTCTGAGTAGCGGCCCCTCCGCCCGCCCCGTACGGGCTTTCGATCCGGCCTTCGAGCTGCTCAAGGGACCGCGAGCAGTCCATGTAGATCGTGCGGCGGCCGGAGAACGGCACGAGGTTGTCGGTAAGGTCGAGGATGCGGCCGTCGGCGTCGCGGGTGATGCTCTGGTCTTCCAACGCGTCATCACCGGAACACGGGCCGGTGCCCGGACGCAGGATGCCGGCACAGATGTTGTCGCGGACAGGCTCGCCCCATGCGTTGGTGGGCAGCCCGCCGAAGTCCGTCGCGTCCACCTTCATCGACAGGAACTTGGGGTCGTTGATGCTCGGCAGGCTGATCGTCGACCCCGGCTGTACCTCGAACCACGAGGGGTCCGCGATGCCGTGGTAGGGGATGCCCAGCTTCAGGAACGGGGGTTGGGGGTCCAGTGTGCAGACCGGCCCCTGGACCGGGTACACCTCGACCGCCCAGTTCTGCCCGAGCTTGGGACGAGGGTTGGGGCATCCGTTCTCGCCCGGTCCGATCGGCACGTTCCGCTCGCCGAACCCGCCGGGGTACTGGCTCGCCCCGTTCTCGAAGCGGTTCCACCCGTCGGTGTTGAGCTGCGGGAAGTAACAGGTCGTCATCTGCCCGAACCCGCGGAGCGGGTCGGTCGGGCCGGTCGAGGTGATGCTCTCGCCGAACGACTTCAGGTTGCCCCAGTTGTCAAAGATGCGGCTGGTGCTTGAGCCGCCGGGGACGCCGCCCGTCTCGCCGACGCCCACCTGCACGCCGCGGTCGTCGTAGTCGAACTGGCGGACCAGAGTCGTCCCGCCGCCCGCGGGGGCGACAGTCAGTTCCGTGAGCTTGCCCCCGCCGTCCCGGACAAAGTTGAAGATGTTGCCCGCCGGGTCCTTGGCCTTGGTCAGCTCGCCCAGGGCGTTCTTCTTGATCAGCCACGTCGCGTCGTCGCCGCCGCAGGTCCCGCTGGGGGGGTTGGTCCGCAGGCCGAGGGGGACGCGGTTGTCGGACACGTCAGGGATGAACGCGGGGTCCGCGATCGTCCGAATGTCGGGCTCGTAGAGGTTCTCCGCCGCCGCCTGGCATGGATAAAACTCGTCACCCGGGAGAAGGGCCTTCATCAGGATGCCGTCGTACTCCCTGGTGATAGGCGGGTCTGTGCAGCTGAGGTAGACGATGTCGCCGGTTCCGGTTGGGCTGCCTCCCGTGAACCCCGGGGGCAGATCGACGTTGATCAGCCGCGGACGGGTTGAGAGAACCCGCAGCGCGCCGTCGTAGGTGATTTCAGTCGCCCGACCCGCGGGGCTGGCCTCGACCGCGGGCAACCCGAAGGAATCAAGGAAGGTGGTCTGCGTGCGGGGATAGACACCCCCGACCAGCGCGCGTTCCGCGGCGTCTGCCGGGTACGACCCGACAGCCTGGCGTGTTCTACCGTTGATCGGGCTGGTTCCACCGGTCGGGACGGCGCGCCCGTCGTTGAGGCGGTACGCCGGGTCGCCCCAGAATGTCCGCTGCACCGGGCGTCCGAGATGGTCGTAGACGTACGAATCGACCTGCATCGGGTGCGTGGGGGTGCGGGGCAGGTTCTCGATCACGAACCCGCCGTTGCCGTCGGGTTTGAACGTGCCGGGCGGGAATATCGGCGTGTTGTCCGGCGCGCACGGGTCGTACACCTCGGAGGCACCGACCGCGGCCGCCCCGGCCCGCTGCCCGTGGGCCTGCGCGACGACCGCGCCGCTCGTCGGATCGCGGACAACTGCCAACTGCTCGACCACCGCGCCGTCAGCGGGGGCGGTGGTCGCCGACTCCCAGGTGGTGATGCCGGTTTCCGCGTCGAGGGTGACGTAGACGGCGGTGACTTCGCACGCGCGGTTGCGGTCGTAGTGCAGATCCTGTTCGCCTTGCTGGTGCTTGAGCGATCCCTCCTTGCCGTACCACGTGCGTTCGTACTTCGTCGCGGTCCCTTCCACGTACACGATCTTCCCGCCGGAAGACTTGTCAATCTCGTGCTGGGCACGCTCGTAGACGCGGCCGAGCTGGTCGTACGCCATCGTGGTCAGGGAGCGGCGCGAGGGCAGGTCGTTGGCCTCGGGGTGCGGAGGGGTTCCGGAGAAGCCCGTTCCGCCCAGGCTCGCGACGGCGGTGACCCGGTCGAGGTTGTCGTACGCGACCACGGCGTGGGGTGCGGCGGGGTTGATGACGCCAACCAGCCGGTCGCGCCAGTCGTAGTGGAAGGTCGTGACCCGCGGGGAAGCTTGACCGCCCGGGAACTTGGTCGCCGACGTGAGCCTGCTGTTGCCGCCTCCCAGACCGGCGTCGTACTCGAACACAGCGGTTACGAACAACTCGCTTTCGTGCCCCACCGTTGTCTTGGCCGTCGCGGTCGGCCTGCCGATGGCGTCGTACCCGATCGTCTCGATCGTGTTGGTGGCGTCGATGGTCTTCACGAGGCGCCCGTTGGCGTAGCCGAACGTGTCCGCGAAGTAGTTGACGCCCGCGGCACCGGGCAGCGACGACGGGTTCGCAAAGTACGTCCGCCGCTCAACCGCGAACATGCCGGTCGGATCGAACTCGGTCGTCTGGAGTCCTTTTCGCGCCGCGTTGGCTGGGCCCGTGACCGCGGCGAGAATGTCGGCGGAGGAACTTAACCAGCCCGAGGGGGCGACGCCGGTCACCGGCGCGGCGGCGGACAGGACCGACGCCTGCGACAACCCGATCAGCAACGACCCCGACTTCTTGCCGTTGTGCAGGTACACCCCAGCCGCGGCGGGGCCGTACCAACTGGCACCGGCGCTGCTTGAGGGGGTTGCGGTCGTTCGCGGGATCGAGAGGACGACCAACCGGCCGTCTGCCATCACGCCGGTCCAGTTCTGGGCGGTGATACCGGCGGGGTCGGCGATGTTCGGCCCGTGGGAGAACGCCAGCCGCCCCTGCGGGTCGTACGCAAACCAGCGGTGACGATGCAGAAGCTGCGTCCCGGTCGAAGAGGCGTACCCGGACGGAATGTCCATCCCCGTGAGCAGCGTCGTGTTGGCGTCCTGGTACGTGTTGGTGACTTCCCCGGTCGCGGGGTCGTACACGTAGACGTGGATGCGACCGCTCCGGGACTTGTGGAAGGTCCTCAGCCCGTCGGGCGAGTAGTAGTCCAGCGTCTGCCACGCCTCGCCCGGACCGTTGCGGTCGGTGGTGACCGCGGGGTCGGTGGTCGTCACCTGCTTGATGGCGAGGGAAGAGGACAGGTTCGCGACCATCGGGTACGCCGCGTAGACGTACGTGGTCGTAATGGGCGAGGTGCCAGCGTCGTCCTCGAAGCGCGTACTCGTCCCGATCAGCGGCCGCGCGATCGTGTAGGTCAGACCGCTGCCCACCGCCCAACTGGGTAGCGGGTCCTCGCCGCTCTGTCCGACATAGGTCACGGCGGCGATGGTCGCGGTGTTCGTGTCGCTGGCCCGCGCGGTCGCGGCGAGGAACC
>JBEIUO010000326.1:0-4143 GCA_040374335.1 Phycisphaeraceae bacterium | reverse complement strand
CGATTTCGGACCCCATCCGGGCGCCGAAGCCGGTCGGTGTCGGTCTCTTCTTGTGGTGGAGAACGCCCCGCGTGTCTTGTCTGGCTTTTTCAACTTGGACCTGTGGCCGTCTTGTGTCCCCGGACGGAGCGCTGATCTCATGAGCAGCACCGATCGACAGATCTGGGACCAGATGCTCGCACACCTGCGGAGCCAATATCCGGCAATCTGCAGGCAGTGGTTCGAGGAACTGACGCCGCTGGGCATCGCCGGCGGGGCGATGCAGCTTCGCACGCTCACGACGGTTCATCGCGATTACCTCCGCAAACAGTGCGCTGATCCGTTCAGCGACGCCGCGCGGACCGTCACCGGGCGGCTGATCTCCGTGCGGTTTCTGGGCCCCGAAGACCCCGCGATGACCGGGCCCTCCGAGACCAAGCCGGGCAAGACCTCGCCCTTAAACCGCGTCGTCGAGTCCAAGCCCCAGCCGCCCGCGCCAGTCGCGGGCCAAGCGAACGTCACGCCGCCAGAACCCGAGGCAGCCAACGCGGGAACCTCCGTGCCGGCACAGCCGCCCGCGAATCCCGGGGCCTTCATTGAGGCGACTGGGCCTGTTCCTCCGCCCCAGCCGCGACCGCCGGTAGTTGTCAACACGGACTCGCCCCGCTACGAGTCGCTCACGATCAACCCCGACTACAGCTTTGAGAACTTCGTCGTGGGGCCGGGGAACCGCCTCGCGCATGCCGCGGCACAAGCGGTTTCGGCAACGCCCGGTCGCGCGTACAACCCGTTTTTCATTCACGGTGGCGTGGGGTTGGGCAAGACGCACCTGCTGCAGGCGGTGTGCCTGAAGATCGCGGAGCAGAACCCGTCGGCGGTGATGTACTACACGTCGTGCGACGCGTTTGTCACGCAGTTCATCGAGAGCGTGCAGAGCGGGGAGATGTCGGACTTCCGGCACCGGTTCCGCAATGTGGACGTGCTGGTGATCGACGACATCCACTTCCTCGCGAAGCGCGACCGCACGCAGGAAGAGTTCTTCCACACGTTCAACAGCCTGTACCAGGCGAACAAGCAGATCATTCTGTCGTCGGATGCGCCGCCGGAGGAGATCCCGGACCTTGAGGATCGGCTGGTGTCGCGGTTCAAGTGGGGTCTGGTCGCGAAGATCGAGCCGCCGTGCTACGAGACGCGGGTCGCGATTCTGAAGACCAAGGCGCGGATCCGCGGGTTGATCCTGCCGGACACGGTGGCAGAGCTGATCGCCAGCCGCGTGGACTCGAACATCCGCGAGCTCGAGGGCGTGATCGTGAAGCTGCACATCATGGCCGCGGTGGAGCACCGCCCGATCGACCTGGACCTGTGCCGGTCGGCGTTGGGGGACTCCGGGCGCGAGGTGGTGGCGGAGCCGACGATTCAGGCGGTGATCGAGGTGGTGAACGAGTTCTACCGGATCCGTCTGACGGACCTCCAGAGCAAGCACCGGCAACGGTCGATCACGCTGCCCCGTCAGGTGTGCATGTACCTGCTGCGGCGGCTGACGCGCCACTCGCTGACGGAGATCGGTGGGTACTTCGGCGGTCGCGACCACACGACGGTGATGCACGCGATTCGGATGGTGGAGAACCGCGCCGAGCAGGACTCGGACTTCGCCTTGGTCATCAAGACGCTGGAAGAGCGGATCCGCGGGCCTCGGCCGCAGTAGGGTTTGCCTTTCGTGAGGGGTCCGATTGGCGGCCCGGCGTGGGTCACCCCCTGTTTCAGGGGTTTTCCGACAACCGACAGTTCGGGTCTCCACGGGCGTGGAGGACCTGTGGAAGACTGCTCGGCTGCGCGCGGCACGGAAGGGGTTTTCGGGGCTCGGGGGGCGGGGGTCGGTGGGTGGGGGCTGGCGAGCCGGCACGAGCGGCGCGCATCCGACAGGCAAGCGACAGTCTGTACACGCGGCGGCTGTGGTCGAAAGCCTTGTCGTCTAGGCACTTGCGGTCGTTGTCCCGGGCTTTCCCACACGCCGACAGGGCTTACTGCTGTGGTTATGAATGTATCTCTGATCTCTTAGAAGAAGACCCCTCCCGGGCCGAGCGACACACCGAGGCACGCCTTCATTCAGGCCGCTGCATATCCCCGATGTGGATAAGCCGGTGGATGAACAAGGCGTTGGGATTCTCCGCGGAAAGGGGCGTCTCAACGCTGGCATGTTCGGCACCAAACCGTGGTCCGCTGGCCGACTTGGGCTGTCGAGAGCTTGGTTTGGCACCGGTTGCAGGGGTGGCCGGCACGGCCGTAGACCTGGTGGGTGCGCTGGGCGGTCCCGGGTCGGCCGTCGGGTCCTCGGTAGTCGCGGATGGTGGACCCGCCTGCGAGGATTGAGCTGCCCAGGATGGCCCGGAGGTTATCCACAATCCGTCCCCATGTGGATAGATCGACGCGGCTGGCCTTTCGCCTCGGGGCGACTCCGGATGCGAACAGGGCTTCGTCGGCGTAGATGTTGCCCACCCCCGCGATGACCGACTGGTCCAGGAGGGCGGCCTTGATCGCTCGGGAGCTGGCGCGGCAGGCGGTGAGGAGTTCCTCGGGGGTGGCGACGAGGGCGTCGGGGCCCAGGGTGTTCCAGCGGGTCGCGCGGAGGGCGTCGACGGAGTCGAAGAACCAGAGGCCGCCGAACCGGCGGGGGTCGGTGAAGGTGAGCAGGGCGTGGTCGGGATGGATCTGCCAGGTGACGTGCGTGTGCGGCGCGGTGGGAGCGGTGGCGGGGCGGACTTCGAGCGCGCCGGTCATGCCGAGGTGGACGCACATGGCGCGGCCGTCCTGCGCGACGAGGGCGAGTTGCTTGCCGTGGCGCAGGAGGGTGGCGATGGTGGCGCCTTCGAGGCGGTGGTTGGGCCAGGGGTCGCAGATGTCCTGACGTGCGACGGCGCACGAGTGGAGCGACTTGCCGATGAGCGAGGGGAGGAGCTTGCGGCGGACGTTCTCGACTTCGGGGAGTTCAGGCACCGGCGACACTCGGCTTGAGGGCGCGGCGGGGACGTTGGGGCGTGGCGGGGGCGGTGTAGCCGCGAACGAAGAGGAGGCGGAGGGAGTTGAGGACGACGAGGATGGTGCCGCCTTCGTGGGCGAGGACGCCGGCGGACATGGGGACGTGGTGTCCGGTGCGGGAGCCGATGAGTGTGGCGGCGATCATGAGGACGATGACGCCGAGGGCGAAGAAGAGGTTGAAGGTGATGATGCGGGAGGTGCGGCGGGCGAGTGCGATGACCCAGGGGATCGCGGCGAGGTCGTCGGTGAGGAGGACGGAGTCGGCGCTTTCGAGCGCGGCGGCGGCGCCGATGCCACCGATGGCGATGGAGGCGTCGGCGCTGGCGAGTGCGGGGGCGTCGTTGACACCGTCGCCGATGACGCCGACGCGCTTGCCGTGTTTCTCGCGGAGTTCGCGGATGATGTTGAGTTTGTCCTGGGGGAGGAGGTCGGCGTCGAAGGCGTCGAGGTTGAGGGACTCGGCGATGCGGCGAGCGGTGAGGGCGTTGTCGCCGGTGAGCATGCGGACGGGCTTGACGCCGAGGGCGTGGAGTTGTTCGACGAGCTTTCCGGCGCCGGGGCGGACGGAGTCGGCCATGATGAGCACCGCGGCCTGGCCGCCGCCTTCGTGGTGGGTGCAGTCTTGGGCGACGGTGACGGCCACGTGGCCGCGGTCCTGGATTTTCTCGAGGACATCGCGGACGCGATTGCGGAAGCAGACGGGGATGAGGGGCTCGACGAACGAGAAGCGGCCGAGGCGGACGGGGCAGTCTCCGGTGCGGCCTTCGATGCCTTTGGCGATGACATGGTTGATGGAGGTGATGGAGGCGGGGGCGATGGCGCGGGTTGCCGCGGCGTCGCGGATGGCGGCGGCGATGGGGTGTGTGGAGTCGGCTTCGAGGCCGGCGGCGATGGCGAGGAGTTCGTTGCCGTCGGACCAGGCGACGGGGTGGACTTCGTAGAGGCGAGGGCGGCCGAAGGTGAGGGTGCCGGTTTTGTCGAAGCAGAGGGCGTTGATGGAGGCGAGGCGTTGGAGGGATTGACCGCCTTTGAAGAGAACGCCGCCGCGAGCGGCGCGGGAGATGGCGGCGAGGGTGGCGGTGGGTGTGGCGATGACGAGGGCGCAGGGGGAGGCGACGATGATGAGTG
>JBEIUO010000619.1:0-2565 GCA_040374335.1 Phycisphaeraceae bacterium | reverse complement strand
TCAAGGAGTTCATGATCTACGAGACCGAAGGATGGAACAGCGACGACGCTCGCCTCTTCACAACCCTCGAACGCGTCCGCGACCACAATGGCATGCTCCTCGTCCACGCCGAAAGCAGCAAAGTCCTCGATGAAATCATCAAGAGACACCACACGCCCGAACTGATGAAGGAGAGGGGCGCCCGCCTCCACCGCGAGACCAGACCCAACTTCATCGAGGCCGAAGCTATCATAAGAGCGATCAACTGGTGCGAGGCGACTGGTGGCCGTCTTTATATCGTTCATATGTCGACCGCCGAGGGCGCCGAGGCCGTCCTCGCCGCCCAGGCCCGGGGCGTCCCCGTCCTCGCTGAAACCTGCGCCCAGTACCTCGTCCTCGACGACTCCGTCTTCGACCGCGAGGACGGCCACCTCTTCGCCTGCTGCCCCCAGGTCAAAAAACCCGCCGACCGCGAACGCCTCTGGGCCGGTCTCGGCGACGAAATCTGCATCGTCTCCACCGACACCTGCTCCTTCACCCGCCAGCAGAAAGACATGTGGCGCGTCGGCGGCCCCGACGGCTACGGCGACTGGACCAAAATCCCAATGGGCCTCCCAGGCCTCGACACCCTCGTCCCCATCCTCTACACCCACGGCGTCCAGACCGGCCGCATCACCCACAACCAGCTCGCCCAGCTCTGCTCATTCAATCCAGCCAACGTCATGGGCATGACCCGCAAGGGCGACCTCGCCCCAGGCCTCGACGCCGACATCACCATCATCAACCCCGCCGAGTCCCGCGTCGTCGGCCCTCACTCCCTCCGCTCCCGCGCCGACTGGTCCCCCTACACCGGCATGACCCTCTCCGGCTTCGCCCACACCGTCATCCTCCGAGGCCAACCCGTCCTCGAGGCCGGCACCATCACCGCCCGTCCCGGAACCGGCCGCTTCATCCCCCGAACCCTTCCCGGATAACACATCATGAACGTCACGTTCCTCGGCGCAGCGGGCGAAGTCACCGGCTCCTGCTATCTCATCGAAACCTCCCGCGCCAAAGTCCTCATCGACTTCGGCCAGCACCAGGGCGAACGAACATCCCGCGAAAAAAACGCACTCCCCACCCCCTTCAAGCCCGCCGAACTCGACGCCGTCATCGCCACCCACGCCCACATCGACCACATCGGCCTCATGCCCCGCCTCACCCGCGACGGCTTCCGCGGCCAGGTCTACGCCACACCCGCCACCGTCGACCTCTCCGAGATCATGCTCCGAGACGCCGCCAAACTCCAACAAGCCGACGCCTTCCGCGACCAACGCAAAGCCGCCCGCCAAGGCCGCGACCCCATCACGCCCCTCTTCACCGAAGAAGACGTCACCGCCTTCCTCCCCCACATGAAGAAGATCCCCGTCGGCCAGTGGCACGACGTCGCCAAAGGCATCCGCGTCCGCCCCTTCGACGCCGGCCACATCCTCGGCTCCGCCAGCCTCGAGATCCAAGTCTCCGACCGCGGCGAGACCAAGACGGTCGTCTTCTCCGGCGACATCGGCCCCAGCAACATACCCCTCCTCCACGACCCAACCCCGCCCCGCACCGAGCACCCCGCCTGCCTCGTCGTCATGGAGTCCACCTACGGCGACCGCGACCACCGCCCCATCCAGGAAACGCTCACCGAAGCAGAGGCCATCCTCCACGAAGCCATCTGGGCCAAGTCCAAAGTCCTCATCCCCGCCTTCGCCGTCGGCCGCTCCCAGCTCGTTCTCTACTACCTCGCCCGCCTCGCCCGCTCCGGCCGTGTGCCCCAGTTCCCCATCTACCTCGACAGCCCGATGGCATTGGCCGCGATGAAGCTCTACGCCAAGCACATCTCCTCCCTCGACGCCCAGGCCCGCGAGATCGTCAACCAGGGCGACTCCTGCTTCAACATTCCCGGCCTCACCTGCACCGAAAGCGCCGAAGAAAGCAAGGCCCTCAACGAGCGAGAAGGCACCGCCGTCATCATCGCCGGCTCCGGAATGTGCAACGGCGGACGCATCGTCCACCACCTCAAGCACAACATCTGGAAGCGCGACTGCCACATCCTCATCGCGGGCTACCAGGCCGTCGGCACCATCGGCCGCCAACTCGTCGAGCGCCGCGAGACCGTACGCATCTTCGGCGAAGACATGATCGTCCGCGCCAAGGTCCACACTCTCGGCGGCCTCTCCGCGCACGCCGGCCGCACCGATCTCCTCCGCTGGGCCGAGCACCTCGCCCCCGCGCAGGGCCAGCCCTGGCCCCGCATCGCACTCACCCACGGCGAAGATGCCTCCCGCGAATCACTCGCGGCAGAGATGCACCGCCGCTGGGGAATCGTCCCCGCGTGCCCCAAGGAAGGCGATAGTTTCACCCTGTAATCAGGCCCCAACCGGCGCGATCGGCATCGGATACCCCGACGCCTGCAACGCCTTCGCCAGCCGATCACCCAGCCGCTCGATGTCCGCCGCGCTGTGCATCGCGTTGATCACCACGCGGAAATACCGCGGACACGGCCCGCCCGGATACTCGATCAGCGGCGCCAGGATCCCATCGCCCAGCAACAGGTCGTGC
>JBEIUO010000800.1:0-1663 GCA_040374335.1 Phycisphaeraceae bacterium | reverse complement strand
GCGGCCGTTCGCGGGCGTCGAGGAGATGGACGGGGCGATCATCGACGCGATCAACGCGCGTGTGGGGCGCGACGATTGGCTGTACCACCTCGGTGACTTCAGCTTTCGCGGGGGCGATCCCGCGGCGTACCGCGCGCGCATTCGTTGTCGAAACGTGGTGGTGGTGCTGGGGAATCACGATCCGACGTTCGCTGATGGGAGCGCGAGGCCGGAGTTCGCGGCGTTGTTCACGGCGGTACACAACCTTGCGCGCGTGAAGGTGCAGGTGGGAGGTCGCACGCAGATTGTGGTGCTGTGTCACTACGCGATGCGGGTCTGGGATCGGTGCCACTACGGGACGTGGCACTTGTATGGGCACAGCCACGGGAGTTTGCCGGATGATCCGGGGTCGCTGTCGTGGGACGTTGGCGTCGACGCGAACGGGTATGTGCCGCTGGGCGTGCCGGAGATCGCGGCACTCATGGCGAGGAAAACGTTTGTGCCGGTGGATCACCATCGCCAACGCGGCGAGGGCGAAGAGGACGCTGGGTGAGCGGGCGAATCCCCGGCGCGCGGTGTCCCGCGCGACGGGGCTAGGTTCGATGAGGCTTCAGCGGCGGCGGCGTGTGGTGGCGGCAAGGCCGAGGGCCGCGAGGGCGAGGGTGGTCGGGGCGGGGATGTTGACGAGGGAGTAGTCGTATGCCGCGGCGATGTCGGATTCGGATGCGTTTTGACCCCAGAGCATCCAGACGGGATCGGAGGCGGTGAGGCCTGGGGCGGAGAACTGGAGGGGGAGGAGGTAGATGCCGTCGGAGCCGGGGGCGTTGAGGGTGAAGGAGGGGTGGTCGTGGAGGCCGCCTTCGTCGTCGGTGTTGAGGGCGAATCCGGGGGAGAGGATGTCGGCGGCGGGGGTGGTGGCGTTCGCCGGGCCGAAGGCGAGGGTCATGGTCTCGGGGGTGGCGGCGGAGAAGGAGGAGCCGTTCCAGCGCTTGAGGGAGCCGAGGAAGTCGAAGGAGATGGGCGTAGAGGCGGCGAAGGCGCCGTCGAGTGCGAGCCAGCCGGGGTCGGTGCCGACGTTGGGGATGTCGAGGCCGAGTTCGCCGAAGAAGACGCGGAGGCCGGGAACGGTGAAGGACTCGTCCTCAGCGATGAGGCCGATGGTGACCTTGCCGGACTCGACGGTGAAGTGGACGTCGCCCTCGATCTGGGCGAGGGCGGGCGAAGCGAGGAGGGCGGTGAGGGTGAGAATGGTCTTCATGGATTGATCTCTTTGATGTGCCGGAGCGTGCGTTCTCGCGGCGGTTATGTGTGAGTGAGGGGAACGAAATGGATGAGTTAACAGCCTGAGTCCCAGGCGGCGAAGAAGGCGATGACATCATCGCCGTCGGTGCCGCCGTCGTTGTTGAAGTCGGCGTTGCTCTGATCCCACTGGGCGAAGAACGCGATGACGTCGTCGCCGTCGACGCCGCCGGACTGGTCCCAGTCGGCGGGGCAGAAGGGGCTCAGGATGTTGTCACGGACCCACTGGACCGCGGCTTCGAGGTCGGTGGTGGGGGCGTTCTGGTTGAAGAGGATGTAGAAGGTCTCGGAGGGCGTGATGGAGGAGTTGGTGGAGAAGAGGGAAAGGGGCAGGAGGTAGATGCCGTCGGTGGCCGGGGAGAGGAGGGTGTACTCGAGATGGCGG
>JBEIUO010000567.1:0-2774 GCA_040374335.1 Phycisphaeraceae bacterium | reverse complement strand
GGGGCTGCTGCGTGAGGTTGCGGCCGAGCACAAGTTGCTGGTGCTCATGGTGACGCACGAGCCGGCGGCCGCGGCGTTCTGCGAGCGGGTGTTTGTGCTCAAGGACGGGGTGGTGGTGAACGAGATCGAAACGGAGGGCCTCGATGCGGCCGGAGTGGCGGCTCGCTATCAAGAGTCTGTACGCCAGGCGTAGTCGCACCGCGCTGCTCGCGGCGGTGGTTGCGTTTTCCTGCGCGCTGGTCGTGGGGATCGCGGGCGCGCTGGAGGCGGTGAGCGTCGCGGTGGCGGGCCACGTCGAGGCGACGGTGGGCACGGCCGACGTGCGCGTGCGGTCGTCGACATCGCAGAAGGTCTTTGATGCCGCGGTGCTCGATCGCGTGCGTGCGTGGCCCGGGGTGGCGGTGGCGTCGGGGCGGATGCAGGCGGCGGTGACGCTGACGGCGGAGCGGGAGATTCTGCGCAAGCGAGAGGGCGAGTTTGCGCGTGAGTCGCGGAAGTTCGTGGTGAATGCGCAGGCGAACGGGAGCACGCTGGGAACGTCGATGGTGCTGCTGATCGCGGGGCGTCACGCGGAGGCGGAGGGGGAGATCGTCGTGGACGCGCTGCTGGCGTCGCGGCTGAGTTGGCGCGGGATGAGCATGCGGGAGCGGGCGGTGGAGGGTGTGCCAGAGGGCGTGGTGTCGAGGCGCAGGCCACGGGAGGCGCTCGAGGGCGAGCCCCCGCGGCTGCCGGAGCGGATGGAGAAGGCGGAGGATGCGTGGGCGCTCAACGGCGGTGTTGGCGTGAGGGTGGGGGAGACGGTGAGCGCGGTGCGGCAGTCGCTGCCGCCGGTGAGCATTTCGGCGGTGATCTCGAATCCGGCGCGGGCGCTGCGGATGCTGAAGTCGATGGGGACGACGTTCGAGATGCCGGGGCTGAAGGGGTTGACGCAGAAGCCGCTGGAGTTGAAGGTGGTGGGGATCGCGGCGCCGCCGCCGCTGGGAGGTCGGGCGCAGAGCTACATGACACTGGACACGCTGAACGCGCTGGTGGGATCGGATCAGCGTGCGGGGGTCGACCAGATCGACGTGGTGCTGGAGGCGGGGGTTGATGCGGAGGCGTTCGCGCTGGGGCACGCCGGGGAGTTGGGCGAGGGGTATCTGGTGCAGACGTCGGGGAAGGTGACGGCGGGGCTCGACCGGAACATGGAATCGAGTCGGCTCGGCGTGTTGTTCGCGACGGTGCTGGGGTTCCTGGCGTCGAGCTTCATCATCATGACGGGGATGACGACGGGGGTGACCGAGCGGCAGCGGGAGCTGGGGATGCAGCGGAGCATCGGTGCATCGCGTGTGCAGCATGCGCGGAGCCAGGTGATCGGCGGGGGTGTGGTGGGCGTGGTGGGGGCGTGCATCGGGTTGCCGCTGGGGATCGCGGTCGCGTGGGGGTTGGTGCAGTTGCTGCGGATGCAACTCGAGGTGCGGTTCGTGATGCCGACGACGCTGCTGCTGATCGGAGCGGGCGGCGCTGTGGCGTCAGGGTTGTTGGGCGCGGCGTTCCCGGCGTGGCGTGCGGCGCGGGTGTCGCCGCTGGAGGCACTGGCGTCGCGTGCGGCACCGGCGAAGCCGGCGCACGTGGTCTGGCTGGGCGTAATCGGCGTGGCGCTGGTGCTGGTGCAGGCGGCGATCATTACGCTGGTGAAGGATGGTCAGCGGACGTTCTGGTTGTACGCGAGCGTGGGGCTGCCCGCGTTGTTCACGGGGTACTTCCTGCTCGCGGTGCCGGTGACGGCGATTGTGGCGAAGCTGGGCGCGGGGATCATCTCGAAGCTCCTAGGCCTGCCGCCGAAGCTTCTGGAGCGTGCGGTGCTGAGCACGCCGTACCGGCACGGGTTCACCGCGGGCTCGATGATGGCGGGGCTTGCGCTCATGGTCGCGATCTGGACGCAGGGCGGCGCACTGCAGCGTGACTGGATCGGGAAGATCGCGTTCCCGGATGCGTTTGTCACGGGGCTGAACCTGACGCCGCAGTCGCGGGAGACGCTGGAGGCGATGCCGTTTGTGGAGGGCGTGACGGCGATCGCGATCAAGCCGGTGGAGGTCGACACGTTCGGCGTGCAGGGGCTTCAGAAGTACAAGACGAGCTTCATGGCGTTTGAGCCGCGGAAGTTCTTCGCGATGACGAAGATCACATGGGTGGAGGGGGACCCTGAGTCGGCGATCGAGAAGCTGGAGCGCGGTGGGGCGGTGATCGTGGCGCGGGAGTTCCAGGTCGCAAAGGGCTTAGGGGTGGGTGACACGTTCGTGTGCATGAGTGATGGGGTGGAGCACCGGTTCGAGATCGTGGGCGTGGTGACGAGCCCGGGGCTCGAGATGGTCTCGAAGTTCTTCAACGTGGGTGAGGACTTCACGGACCAGGCGATGCACGCGGTCTTCGGCAGCCGGAAGGATCTGAAGGAGAAGCTCCGGAGCGAGTCGATCCACCTGCTGCAGGTTGCGCTGAAGCCGGGGGTTGACGACGACGACGCGGTCGAGAAAATGCGGGACGCGCTTGCGGGCGCGGGGATTCTCGACGCGGGGAGCGGTCGGAAGATCAAGGAGACGATCGTGTCGTACGCGAACGGCGCGATCTTCGGAGCGACGCTTGTAGGAGTCGCGGCGATGCTGGTCGCGAGCTTCGGCGTGGCGAACCTGATCGTCGCCGGAATTCAGTCGCGGCAGTTCGAGTTCGGCGTGATCCGCGCGCTGGGCGCGGGGCCGTGGCTCGTATCGCGACTGGTGATCGGCGAGGCGGTGGTG
>JBEIUO010000182.1:0-5776 GCA_040374335.1 Phycisphaeraceae bacterium | reverse complement strand
GCTCGGCGTGGAGGGCGCAGCCCGCCTCCGCCGCCTGCGGGGTGATGAGCTTGGAGTCGCGGACCTTTTTATCTTAGCTGAATCGCGCGAGTTCCGTGGTGACGCTGGGGAGGTCGGGGTGGACGCCGGCGGCGAGGAGTTGTTGCGTGGGGCTGTCGGGGTCGGGGCCGAACTCACCGGTGAGGCCTTGGGCGGAGGTGGGGTCGAGGATGATTGAGGCGAAGGCGATGGCGGCGCGGAACTTTCCGACACCGGCGGGGCCGTGGAAGATCCAGCAATGGTGGATGTGACCGGAGCGGCATGCTTCTTCGAGGGTACGGGTGGCGACGGACTGGCCGAGGACCTGGGAGAAGCGGCAGGGCGGGGGCGCGACCGGGGGCGGAGGGGCCGCGAGCTGAACTTCGGTTGGTGCTTTGGGTTTCCGTGCCACGGTGAAGCGTAGGGATGGCGCAGGAAAAAGGCCCGGGCGAAGTGCCCGGGCCTTTGGGGAGCGGAGAGGAAGAAGGATCAGGAGATCTTGGAGATGTCGTTGAGCAGGCCGAAGGGGGTGCCCTGGGTGGCCCAGCCGCCGCCGAGGAAGAGGTCGTAGTGGGTCATGGACATGACGAAGGGGGTTGCGGCGGTGGCGTCGACGGCGAACCACTGGTAGCCGGTGCGGTCCTCGGTGATCTCGGCGAGCTCGTGGATCTTGAACTCGGCGAAGCCGCTGCCGGCGACGTTGACGGTGTAGCTTTCGGTCGAGCCATCGACGAAGAGGAGCTTGATGGTGACGTTGGTGGCGATGGAGGAGGGGTTGTGGATGAAGAGGGATTCGAAGTAGAGGGAGCCGGCGTTTGCGACATCGATGAAGGCGTCGCCGAAGTAGAAGTTGGTGCCGGCCTGGTCGCTGGCGACGACGCCGTCGGCGTCGCCGTTCTGGGTGGTTGCGAAGTTCACGGAGATGGAGCGGTCGGAGCGGTAGGTGAGACCAGCGGGCTGGTCGTTGATGAGGCCGAGGTCGCTGCCGGTGACGACGAGCTGGCCGCGGGCGGGGATCTGGAGGTTGCGGGTGAACTGGGGGAGGGAGGAGGAGCGGACGTAGGAGCCGGTGAGGGAGAGGGTGGCGGGGAGGTCGGAGGGGTTGAAGAAGGTGACCTGGCTGGAGACGTTGGGAGCGGTGGTGACGTTGGTGACGACACCTTCGGTGGCACCGCCATCGGGGTCACCGAGGACGGCGTAGCCGGTGCCGGAGGCGATGTTGTAGTGGCTGAGGGAGGCAACGACGCCGTCGAACTCGGCCTCGTTGGTGGAGTTGGCGGCACGGGCGGAGAGGACGACGCTGAAGTCACCGGTGGGGATGGAGACGGTTTGACCGGAGTCGAAGTCGAGGAGGGTATCGACGAGGGCGAAGCCGCCGCGGCGGTCGGCGCCGTAGTAGCCGCTGGCGCTGACGGGGGCCTTGCCGGACTGGTACATGGTCAGGGTGACGATGACGTCGAAGGCTGCGGGGTTGTGGAAGACGATGAAGTCGAGTTCTTCGCCGGGGCGGCGGGAGACCTGAGCGAAGTTCCAGGTCTTAGCGACGGTTTCGGTGAAGGAGTCGCCGATGGAGGTGCCGAAGTCGTAGTGGGCGAGGGTGGCGCCGAGGGGTGCGGAGGATTCGATGACGACGGAGTAGGGTTCGTTGAGGACGAGGCCGGGGGTCTGGTAGAACTCGGCGTTGGTAAGGGTCAGACCGTCGCGGGAGCTGGCGCGGATGATGTTGTTGGGGAGGACGGTATCGGCGATGGAGGCGTTCTCGTACTTGAGGCGGACGGTGTAGGAGACGTCAACGGTGTTGGGGTTGACGACGGAGATAAACTCACGGATGGAGGTTGAGGAGAAGCCTTCGGGGAAGTAGAGGCGGTTGAGGGTGGGGATGGTGTTGACGCAGAGGGTGTAGCCACCGGTGGAATCGCCGAGGCCGTCGACGATGATGTAGTAGTCCTGACCGGCGACAGCGTCGAAGCCGATGTTGGAGATGGCGCCGGGGATGCCTGCGGAGTCGAAGGCGACCTGGGAGCCGATGTCCTCGTTGGCGGCGTTCTGGAGGCGGAGGGAAGCGCGGAGGATCGAGCCGGAGGGCGCGATGAGCTGGATGAAGGTCTTGCCGGAGGCGAGGGGGGTGAACCTGTAGAGGTCGCGATCGTTGACGACATCGATCGCGGAGTTGACCTTGGCGTCGCCGGTGCGTCCATCGAGGACGAGGACGGTGGGCGAGTTGAAGTCGATCGCGGCGGGGTCGGGCGGGGGCGGAGGAACCTGGGGCGCGGCGCCATCGACCAGGAGGGAGTATTCGCCGGTGCTCGTGGAACCAGCGAGGCCGGCGACGGCGTCGACGAGGATGAAGTAGCGGGCGCCGGAGACGGCACCGGGGATGGTGAAGGAGACGGACTGGCCGGTGGCGGTCGCGGAGGTGTCGGAGATGAGGGTCTGGGAGGCGTCGAAGATGCGGAGGCGGGCGCCGAAGCGGCCGGTGATGTTATCGAAGGAGGTTGCGGTGATGACGACGTCACCGGTGGTGGCGACGACGAAGGTGAAGAGGTCGGAGTCGTTGGTGGGATTGATGCGGGCGTTGGAGGCGTCGCCGAAGGCGGTGCCACCGATGCGACCGTTGCCGTCGGTGCTGCTCAGGCCGATGGTGTGGGCGAGGTTGAACTCGCGGATGTTGGGGTAATCGTCGAGGGGCGGGGAGGTGACGCTGAGGGTGTACTCACCGGTCTTGGTGGTTTCGACGTTGGGGGCGAGTTCGTCGTTGAAGCCATCGATGACGACGTAGTAGCGGACGCCGCGGTCGAGGTCGGCGGTGATGAAGGCGGTGTTGAAGGTGGCGGAGTCGTCGGCGGTGGAGGTGATGGGGAGGCCGCCTCCGTCGAGGACGGCGTTGCCATTGGCGTCGAGGAGGCTGATGCGGCCGCGGAGGGTGCTGCCGTTCACGCCGGAGACGATGAGGGTGGAGACACCGCTGGCGACAGGGACGAAGGAGAAGAGGTCGGAGTCGGTATCGAGTTCGATGTCGCCGGTGACTTCGCCGGAGCCTGTGGTGGGGTCGATGTTGATGGTGTGGGCGAAGGCGTATTCGCCGGTGTCGAAGTTGCCGTCGAGATCGGTATCGCCGTCGGCGTAGTCGTCGGTCTGGGTGAACTGAACGTTGACCGTGTAACGTCCCTGGCCGGCGAGGGGATCGGCGGAGCGGACGACGACGTAGTAGTAGGGGTAGTTGCGGTCTTCGGCGCCGAGACCTTCGGGGTCGAAGTCGACGAAGCGATCGGGGCCGACGGGGAAGCGGACACGGCTGTTGGTGGTGTTGGCGTCGGCGTTGTCGTTCTGTCCGATGCGGAGGAAGATGGCCTTGCCGTCGGGATCTTCGCTGACTTCATAGACCTCGACGAGGGGGTCGAGGGTGGCATCGAGGCCGGTGACGTTGAGGGTGAGGGTGGAGTAGGCCTGGACTTCGAAGCGGAAGACGTCGGTATCACCTGGGACTTCGATGGAGCCGGAAGAGCTGCCGGTTCCGAGGAAGTCGCGGAGGGTGAGGTCGGAGGCGTCGGCCCACTTGGAGCGGTCGGCATGATCGTCGACAGCGGGGGCGGAGGTGACATCGACGCGGTAGGCACCTTCGGTGCCGCCTGCGCCGCGGACGTAGAAGCCGTAGCGTTCACCGGCGAACAGGTCGGTGAGGGTGACGAGGGTGCTGCCGTCCTGCTGGGCCTGGCCCTGAACCTGGGCGGGGACGGTGGTGACGACTTCGGGGACGAGGTTTCCGGAGGTGGGCGTGACGCGGATGGTCATGCTTCCACCGCCGCTGGCGGTGACCCAGAAGAGGTCGGTATCGCGACGGACGCCGGGGCTGATTTCCGGCGAGGTGTTCATGTTGAGGATGCGGCCGGTGACAGTACCAACGCCGTTGTTGGAGCCATCGAGGATCTGGCCCATGGGGATGACGGTGGCCTGAGCCTGGGTAGCGTCCTCGTGATCGTCTTCGACCTCCTGGCCGTTGATCACGTCGTTGAGCTGCTGGGGCATCTGGTTGATGTGGAGGAGGTAGGCACCGGTCGCGATACCCCAGTCGATTTCGCGATCGATGTTGGCGACGCGGAGTGAGGGGTCGTCGGAGGCGCCGTCGTCGTAGAACTGGCCGCTTTCGACCTGGACGTAGTAGATGTTGCCCGCGGTGACGTTGAAGACGAAGCCGGCGTCGCGGCGGGTGAACTCGGCGTTGGTGCCACCGATCGTGGTGGCGGTGAAATCGCCGCGGACGGCGTAGTTGTCGTCGTTGTAGCCGATCTGGACGAAGTCGTTGCTGAAGACGCGGACGGCGGTGTCGAGGCTGGAGCGCATGGTGCGCTGGGTGCCTGCGAAGTCCTGGGCGAGGGTCTGGCCGAGGGCGTTGGTGCTGACGATGATGTCGCCGGCGGTGGTGGCGATCTCGCGGGTCTGCGTGCGAACCTCGACGGTACCGGTGAACTCGGCGCGGAAGGCGTAGAGGTCGGTGTCGTCGATGGTGCCGATGATGCCCAGATCGGTGGACCAGGCGACGTTGTTGCGGTCCTTGGGCGCGGTGCGGTAGGTGCGGATGCCGCTGCCGTGGAAGGGCAGGGTGTCGGCGTTCACGAGGTTGGAACCGTCGCCGGTGCCGAGGGTGGTGTTGATATCGACGGCGCCGGTGAAGTCATTTTCAGCGGACTCGTCGCCGTAGGAACCGTTGACGTGGTCGAAGGTTCCGTCGCCGTTGATGTCGGTGCCAACGGCGTCGACGGTGGCGGTGACGGTGTAGCGGCCGGTGCCGCCGCGGGTGACTTCGATGTAGTAGGTTTCACCACCCCAGACCTGGATGCCCATGAACTGCTGGAGGGTCTGGACGGTGCCGGGGTCGAGAACCTGGGGGTTCCACATACCGGGGTCGTCGGTGGGGTCGTTGAGGGGGTTGCGGTCGTCGGAGCCGGGGCGGGCGAAGTCGTAGACGAGGGTGCCCTGGGAATCGAAGACGCGGACGAGGAGGTTGCCGGTTCCGCCGAAGGCGTTGTTGACCACGAGGTCGAGGCGGGAGGAGGGGCGGTCGTGACGGTCGTAGCGGAGGGGGTTGCCGTCATCGAAGAAGGCGAGGGCATGGACGGCGGGGGTGTAGTCGGCGGGATCTTCGATGTCGGCACCGGTGGTCGGGCCGTAATCGGCTTCGACATCGACGCCTACGCCGAGCTGCATTCCTCGCCAGGCGAAGAAGTCGACGTTGAAGGTGGCGTTGTGGAAGGCAGAGTACTGAGCGACCTTATTGACGCGGAGGGGCGGGTTGGGGAATCCGGGGAGGACGTTGTCGAACTCACCGCCGATGTAGATGACTTCCTGCTGGTCGGTGCCACCGAGGAGGTCGTCTGCGATGGCGACTTCCTGATCGTCGAGGACGGCGTTGATGGTGCGGACGATGCCGTCGGTGCCGTCACCGAAGAAGCCGAGGTCCCAGTTTTCACCGTCGTATGTATCGATGTTGGTATCGCGGTCGTCGAAGTCGCCGCCGACGACGAGGATTCGGGTGTCGTCGTTGGGGGTGTTGTTGATTTCGGGCGGGTTCCACGTGGTGACGGTGAAGACGGGGCCGTTGAGACCGCCGTCCATCGCGTCGACGTCCCAGCGGAGGAACTGTTCTTCCGGAGGGAGGGGTTCGAGGGCGGCGGTGACGGAGTCGATGGGGTATCCGAAGGCGGTGAGATTGCTGACGGCGTTGCCGCCGGCATCGGTGAACTCACCGGCGATGACGAGG
>JBEIUO010000129.1:0-6650 GCA_040374335.1 Phycisphaeraceae bacterium | reverse complement strand
TCCACATACCGCGATGATGCTCCCGCCGCCGCAATCACGCAACACACGCGCATGTGTCTGTCTCCCAAGTACTAACGAATGTCGAATCCGAAACCTAAAAGGCCCCGGCGCCCCGCCCGCCGCCCAATCAACCGACCGCCGACTGTAGGAACTTGCCCTAATCGGTGAGGAACATGCTGAACGAGAGCGGTTCCAAAGTTGACCGGACCGATTGTGCTGCCACAATTGAGACCCCAGTCAGGGGGTTCGGAGTTCTGTGCGTCGGCGATCCCGGATGGTTCGCGTGACGGCTCCGCTTCTCGTGCGTAAACTCGACTCCGGCTCAGCGTTAGGGGTTTGGACATTATCTGCGATCCGACGTTCTTCGGCGCAGGATCAACGGCGGGTCGGGATGGAACTCTTCCTTGAAGGAGGTTGGTGTGAAAACTGTGCGGTTTCTGAGTGTGAGCGCCCTTTTGGCCGCGGCCCTCATGGGTTGCGAGTCCAGCGGCAGCAACAACGGGGTTCGTTACGAGAACTCGACGAACTTCATGCCCCGGCGCGTCTCTGAGTCGGCCCCCGCCCCCAAGGCGGCCCCGAAGGCTGAGACCAAGGCTGTCGAAGTGAAGGCCGCGGCCCCCGCCGCGTCCGGCTCCTCGATCTGCTATCCCAGCGGTCGTCAGACCGACGCGGTCCTCTGCGTCGATCGTCAGTACCCCTCCGAAGTCGTCGTCGGCCAGGCGTTCGACTACTACATCAACGTCAAGAACGTCTCCGGCGTCACCGTCGACAGCGTCGTCGTTGATGAGACTCTCCCCAACGGCTTCAACTGGGGCTCCTCGAACCCCGGCGGCACCAAGAACGGCAACATGGTCTCCTGGAACCTCGGCCGCATGGCCCCCGGTGAGACCCGCACGATCAAGGTCTCCGGCACCGCCGGCGATGTGAAGAGCATCGCCTCCTGCGCCACCCTGACCTACCTCATCCCCGTCTGCCAGGAAATCCCGGTCGTCAAGCCCGCCCTCGCCATCGCGAAGACCGGCACCGCGGCCGCCATCCTCTGCGACAACATCGCCTACGAAATCTCCGTCACCAACACCGGCACCGGCGCCGTCAAGAACGTCAAGGTCAACGACAACCTCCCGGCTGGCGTGACCACCACCGATGGCAAGACCTCCTTCGCCACCGTCATCGACGTCCTCCGCCCCGGCGAAACCAAGAAGTTCCCCTTCTCGGCCAAGGCCGGCAAGCGCGGCACCTTCGAGAACTCCGCCACCGCTTCGGCCGAAGGCGGCCTGACGGCGACCTCCAACAAGGTCACCACCGTCATCACCCAGCCCGAGCTCGAGATCAAGGCCGAGTGCAGCGGCGACGTCCGCATCGGTAAGGACGTCACCGTGAAGTACACCGTCACCAACAAGGGTGACGCCGCGTGCAACACGACCGTGAACGCCACCCTCACCGGTGGTCAGTTCAAGTCCGCCGACAACGGTGGCTCCGGCTCCGCCAACGGCGTCAACTGGAACCTCGGTTCCCTCGGCGCCGGTCAGACCAAGGTCCTCTCGGTCGTCATGACCACCACCTCCGCCGGCCAGGTCGGCTCTCAGGCCACCGCTCAGTGCGCCTGCTCCAACCCCGTCACCGCCGGTTGCAACGTCAACGTCAAGGGCGTGCCCGACATCGGTACCCTCGTCACCGACGGTGACGGCGTGGTCCTCGTCGGCAACAACCACACCTACACCGTTGAGGTCAAGAACCAGGGTCAGGTCAACCTCACCAACGTCAAGATGGTCGTCAAGCTCCCCGAAGGCATGACCTTCGTCAGCTCCGCCAACGGCAAGGCCGTCGGCAACACCGTCGTCTTCGAGTTCGGCACCCTCACCCCGGGCCAGAACGTCGCCGCGGCCTTCGTCGTGAAGTCCAACAAGGCCGGCGAGCTCCTCGTGGTCGGCGAGACCACCTGCTCCGAACTCAAGACCCCGATCCGCGACGACGAACTCACCAACTTCGTCGACTAAGACCGGTTCTGCTTGAGAATCTGTATCTGAACGCACCGGGCCCCGAGAGGGGCCCGGTGTTGTTTTTTTCGCGACGCCGCCCGCAATGCGAGCCCTCGCTCCCGACATCTAGTTCAAGCCCGAGATCCACCGTGGCACCGGGGCACCAACACACCACGAGCCTGAGAGGGCGATGCGCATCCCGCGCAGCGTGAGATACAGCATGGCCATCGAGCAAGCCCCCGCATCCCCGCTTCCGCAAGACTACCAGCCGGCGCGCTCTGTTCCCTACCGCGTCAAGGACGGCGACGACTGGTACAGCGTCGCGAGACTCGCGGGCGTCAGCGCGAAGGACCTCATCGCGTTCAACTTCAAGACGACCGTGCCCGCGGAAATCAACTGGTACTTGCGTCGGAACGTCGGCTGTTGCCGCGAGACCTGGGATCGCAAGAACTGGATGTTCACGAGTTCGGTATCGCCCGGCATCATCTACTTGCCGCGCTGCGATGACGGACCGGTCGGTGATGGCGAGTACGTGGTGCAAGAGAGCGAAAGCGTGAGTAACATCGCCTATGACCACGGCCACGTGATGAGCACCGTCTGGGAAGACGACGGCAACGCCGAAGTTCGCCGCGTGCGGATGGAACCACGCCACGTGCTGCCGGACGATCGACTTCACATACCCGAGGTGCGGAAGAAGGAACTCGCGGCAGGCACGGAGCAGAAGCACGTGTTCCGCCGACTCGGCAAACGCGTGGCCTACGGCGTGCTCGAGATCGTGACGGACATGTCGCCGGCGGAACTCCAGGATCGTGCCGAGAAGTTCGCGCTCAAGGGCAACGGTCCGACCGACCTGTACGACAAGGAACTGGCCGCTTCCGAGCTCGCCATCCTGCGTGATGGCACCGTGTTGCTGCGGTTCACCGGGCTTCCCACCGATGCCCGGTACTCGCTGACGATCACCGATGATTCTGAGAGCTACTCGCTCTTCATCGATGTGGAGTACCCGTGCCTCCACGAACTCTCGACGGAGTTGCGTCCGAGCGCCAAGCAGCCCGCATGAACGAGGATGCCATGAGCGACGACTCAAGCACAACGACACGAGAGGCGGACCCGCTCCAGCTTCGCGGTGAACTGACGCACGAACTGAAGGTGCCGGAGTACTCTCGCGCCGCGGGCCCCGTTCCTTCGCCCGTGCGCCAGGTGCTGCACCTCGGGCTTCGCCGCCGCTCGCTGACACCGGCTCGGCCTGACCCGCAGACCCCGCCGCTCACCGGACAATGGGAGTCAGTCGGCGGGCCCGGCGGGCCAATCACCGCGTGCATCAACCGCGCGGGAAAGCACATCGAGTGCTGGATCTCCCGCGTCGGCTTCTTCAACGCCTCGATCGACAGCATGCCGAGCGTGGACGGCACCCCGATGCGACGCGTCTTCGCGTTCGGCGGAGACCTCGAACAGAACGGCACGAGCTTCCGAATGTACGATTCGGAGGACGCTGCGCAGCGCACGCTCGCTCGTCTCACAACAGAAGGCGCCAGCGTCATCCTGGTGTGGGATCTGCCAGAAGGCAAGCGCCAGTTCGTGCTCCGGCGCCGGACAGATCGCCCCACGCTCTCGGAGCACTTCTTCCGTCTCGCGGGCGCAGCCCACGCGGACCTCCAGCGAGCAGAATGGACTCCGCTGCTCTCTACCCAGCTCGCGTGGTTGAACGCGCAGCTCAACTCGGCAAAGCTCGACGAACTCTTCCGCGAGATGCTCGCGAACCAGCACAATCTGATCGGGCTAGGTGCGCTGAACCGCGTGAGCAGGATCATCCGCGCGGCCGTGGATGGCGATCCTTCGCAACGCACCCACGCGCTCGACAGACGGCTCATGAGCCATGCCGCGGCGACCGTTCTCTCGTCACGCACGCTCACGCACGACGGAGAGACCGGCAACTACTACGGCTGGATGCGCGGCGTTGTGAACGACCTTCACGATTCGGGCTTTAGTTCACAGATTCCGTCGACACTGCGCGATGATTCGCGCTTGGACATTCCGGGCGAGGGTGCCACGCTCTACAAGTACGAACTCGAAACCAACAGCGTGGGCGCCGGCGCCGAGTTTGTGGTCGGGCTCGCGGGGCAAATCGGTTCGCTGACCATCCGCAAAGTATCACCGGGACCCGTCGAAGCACACACATACCAGTTCTTCCTCGTCTCGGCGTCCGGCGGGCTTTCTGTGGGCGTGGGAAAGGGCGGCATCAACAAGGCAACGTTTGAATCTTCGAACTACTGGCGCGCCGAGGACTTCATCGGCCCGATCGAGACAATCGGCGCATCGGCCTCCGGCGGAGTGGTGTTCGGTTTGGAAGCCGGCGTGAGCATGCTCAAGATCCACGGCAACGGCAGGCATCAGCCGCTCAGCATCGATACCGGCGGAGCATCAGTGGCGTACGGCATCGGCGCTGGCATCGATGTGATCCAGGCCGGCGGCGGCTATGTGTACCTCGAGCAAGAGGCGAAGCAGCGACAGGAAATCGCCGCGGATCCGCTCCTCGCCGTCAAGGACCAGTCGTACGAGGTTCCCGGAACCGTCGAAGAAGCCGTGCACTTCGCGCTGGGAGATGCGTGGCTGACGGAAACGGGACGGGCGTATCTGCGAAGGCTCGTGGCGAAGGAGCTGCGTTGGTTCATGGAGCCTGGTGCGCACCTGGGAATCGCCGGCCACACAGACCGCGTGGATGACGAGAAGTCCAACATGGAGCTCTCGCGTCTCAGGGCGAAGAACGCGGTTCAAGCGCTGAAGGACATTCTGGGCGAGCAGTGCCGCATTCAACTCGAGAACCCCCGCTTTGTGCAGGTGCTCGGCATGGGTGAAGAGCAGGCCAAGGAGATGAAGCGACGCGATGGCTTTCCGTGGCAGCCGGACCGGCGCGTCGAGTTGGTGCTCAACGCGGTGTTGGTGGGGCGATTGACGGGTGGCGGCTCTTGAGTTCGCTCTGCCGGTTGGGCGTGCTACGATGTCGCGTTCTTTGACACCCTGGGGCCGATCTGGATTCGACTGGGCAGGGAAGGCTTTGTCGTCGCGCGTCGTGGAGCATGATGGCCACGTAAAAAGCATGCAACACATTGATTGCTGAGCGCAACTTCGCTCTCGCGGCCTAATAGCGGCCACGCAGTTCTCACCGACGCCTGATAGGGCGGGAACTGAAGACATCAGGCTAGCAGAGACCCGCCGCACGCGGGAGTCACCCTGCGAAGCAACACCGGGTGCTGGTCGGGAAGAAGGCAGCCGTTGGCCGTCAACCCGATGAGATCAAATCCTCGGCTACACGCGTAGAAGCGCTTTGCTGACTGTCACAGGACGGGGGTTCAATTCCCCCCGGCTCCATTCTTCCGTTCTTCTCACATCCACCCACCCGCCGCCAGGCGGGTGCTTGTGTTTCCACCCCCAGCCCCTTCGCCGCCCCCCTCCACGCCCCCTCCCATCCTCCACTTCGCAGCCTTTCCACACCTCCGCGTTTTCCCTTGCATCGGGGAAAGGCCCTCGGTAGATTCTTCGCTTCGTTGGTGCCATTCAGCCGTTCTCGGGGGTGCATGATGCTGGCAGGCTCGCTCCGGACCGTTCTCGTCTTTCTTACATGCGTCTTCGCCTCACTCGGCTGCCGGGTCTCGCCCGCCCACGCCCAGTGGCTCTACCCACAGTTCGAGACGCTCGATTGCTCGGCCACCAGTTCGCTGGTGCTCCAGAGTCCCACGCTCCCGCCCAACCCCTATCGCTCCATGTGCACGTGGGGCCCCCTGGCGCCCGCGTTCAGCGACGGCTTCGGCCCCCTCTTCCGACGCGACGGCGAAGCCGGAACCACACACCCGGCGGGGTTTCGACTGAATGTAAACCTCGTGGACGCGCACATCCCGGGTGACTTCGTCCACCCCGCGTCGACGATCGGCGGCACCTCGCTCCCACTCGTTCCTCCCGGAGCCGCTGGCGCATCGACATCGTGGGGCGGTACGAGCCGCGAAACGCTCGCTGGCATCGCCGACCTCGTCACCGGCGCACCGCTCGTGCAAGCCGTGGACCTCGAGTTGCCGTTCCGCGGCGCGTCGTTCCGCCTGACCCGCACGCGCTCCGCCATCGGGTTCCACCAGCGCCCCGTCCACACCCGCGCCGTCGAGTCCGACCGCTGGTGGGACTTCAACGGCGGCGGCTGGATGATCGGCGAAAACCCCCTCCTGCTCGTCGATTCCGCGATCCCCGATGTCGTCGGCAACAGCCCCGTCACCTGCTGGCTCATCCTCGACGCCTTCCAGTCCATCCCGTTCCAGCAGATCGAATCAAGCGGGCGATACGAGGCCCCCGCACGCTTCCGCGCCCGCATGGAGCACAACGGCACGTGGGGCAACCGCTCCTGGTCCATCCCGCCCACCCAGTACAAGGTCACGCTCTACGACGGCGCACTGACCTATACCTTCAACGTCCACCGCGAGGACATCCCCTCGCACTCCTGGGACCGCCACACCCTCAACCCCGACGCCAACCCGCGATGGGAAGAACGCTCCTACCACGACCGCCCCTTCCTCCCGCAGCAGTTCCCCGACGGCCGCTACCACAACCCGTGGACCGACGCCACCAACCCCGGATTCGGCGTCCCGTATCACGCAACCTGCTCGATGATCGAAGACCGCTACGGCC
>JBEIUO010000449.1:0-3346 GCA_040374335.1 Phycisphaeraceae bacterium | reverse complement strand
GATCGGGATGTTCTGCAGGTTCGGGTCGCTGCTCGCCAGCCGCCCCGTTGCCGCCACCGTCTGGTTGAAGCTCGAGTGGATCCGCCCCGTCTTCGGGTTGATCGCCTCCTTCAACGCAACGAGATACGTCGACACGAGCTTGCTCAACTGCCGGTACTCCAGCACCAACCGAGGCAGCGGCGTCGTGATCGCCGGGTCCTCCGCGAGCTTCTCCAGCACCTCCGCGTCCGTCGAAACGCCCGTCTTGGTCTTCTTGATCGCCTTCAACCCCAGCCCGGACACATCATCGTCCGGCCCGTTGAACAACACCGCCCCCAACTGCTTCGGGGAATCGGGGTCGAAGGTTCTGCCCAGGCTTCGCCTCGTCTCTTCGTGGATCTGCGCGACGATGGTTTCGATCTGCCGCTCGAGCCTCACCCGCTGGCGATCCAGCTCCCCCGGCTCCACCAGCACCCCGTTCCACTCGAGTTCCGCCAGCACCTCAACCAACGGCGTCTCCACCCCGTTCAAGAGCGGCGTCAGCTCCATCTCCTCCAGCTTGGGCATCATCAGCCGCTGCAACTGCAGCGCGACATCGGCGTCCTCCGCGGCATACTGCGTCGCCTGCTCCAGCGGAACCGTGTCGAACGTCCGTTGGTCCTTCCCGCTCCCGATCAGTTCCGTGAGCGAGATGTTCGTACGCCCAAGCAGCGCGAGCGCCAGCGAGTCCAGCGAGTGGCTCGACCTCGACGCATCGATCAGGTAACTCCCCACCATCGAATCGAGCCCGCCGGGCGCGGTGATCCCCCTCAACCTCACGCCGTGCGCACGCAGCACGAGCATGTCGTACTTCAGGTTGTGTCCGCACTTGGCGATCGTCTCGTCCTCCAGCAGCGGCCTGAGGATCTCCAGCGCTGTCTTCACATCGAGGTGCTTCGCCGGCTCCGGCGACCGAACCGGGATGTACCACCCGTGCCCCGGCTCGATGCTCAGACTCACCCCGCACAGATCGCACAGCAGCGGCGAGAGCCCCGTCGTTTCTGTATCCACCGCGACCACGCGTGCCATCCGAGCCTTCGCCACAACCTCGCGCAACGCGCACTCCGTCATCACCGCTTCGTACAACCCCGCCTGCGCCATCCGTGTCTCGCTCACTCCCGCCATACCGAACAGCCCGCCGGTTGCGATCGGATCCGGCGCAGCCTTCTTCGCCCTCGCCGCTCCGCCACCACCCCCACTTCCACCCGCAGAGCCACTGCCGCCGCCGACCCCGAACAACCCCGCCGATGCCCCCGATACCTCGTGCACCGGCGCCGACGCCGGCAGGCCCGCCATAGCCCGGACGTCCTCCTGGTAGCGGTTGAACCCGCACTCCTTCAGCACCGGGATCATCCGCTCCAGCTTGAACCCCGTGACCCGTGCCGCCTCCAACTCAAACGCCATCGGCACATCACTCCGCAGCGTCACCAGCGTCTTCGAAAGCCCGAGTCGTGGCATCGCCTCCCGCAGCTTCTCTCCTCGTTTGCCTTTGATCTCGCCCGCGTGCGCGAGCAGGTTCTCCAGCGTGCCCCACTCCTTGATCAACGCCGCGGCGGTCTTCTCGCCGACGCCGTCAACGCCGGGCACGTTGTCGGCCGTGTCGCCCATGAGCGTGAGCATGTCGACGACCTGGCTGGGCTTGAGCCCGGTGTCGGTCTCCAGGGACTCGGCGGAGTAGGGCGTGTCGTTGTGGACATCAAAGAGCTCGACGTACGGCCGCCCGTCGCGTGAGTCGAGCAACTGCTTGAGGTCCTTGTCCTTGGAGATCATCCGGATGCGGAGGTCGGGGTGCTTGGCTCGCAGTTCCGTGACCATGGTTGCGAAAACGTCGTCCGCCTCGAAGCCCTCGACGCCGATGATGGGCACGCCGATCTCGCGCAGCATGGCGAGGCACCGATCGACCTGGGGGAAGAGATCCTCCGGGGGCGGGTCGCGGTGGGCCTTGTATTCGGGGTACAACTGCGACCGGAACGTCCCCTGATCTCCGCCGACATCGAGCGCGAGCGCCACGTACTCAGGCCTTACATCGCCGGTGAGGTTTGCCCCTTCGCCCTTCAGGAGTTTGAGCATCATACCCACGAAGCCGAACGTCATGTTGGTCGGCTCTTTGGTCACCGGGCTCGTCATGGGCGTGCGGATCGCGTGGTAGGCCCTGAAAAACTGGGCGTAGCCGTCGATGATGTACAGCGTGGGCATGCTGGCAGTATACGAACTCCGTGCGAACGAACACCCTCGCAGACTCGAGTGTACCATTCCAATAGTCCGCCCCCGTTTAGCGAGTGACGACATGCCACACACCAACGACGGCATCCGCGGGCTCCTCGAAATGATCCTCGCGACGGTTCAGTTCTCCAAGAGCGGCCCGCGCCGTCTTCGAGATGAAGTCGTGCGACAACTCACCACCCTCCGGGCCTTCGACGCGTCCAGCGCGGCCGACTTTTCACACGCCCCGCCGGACCGCAGGGCCACGCTGGATCAACTCCTCGCCGGAGGGAAGGTCCATACCGACGGCCACGGCCGCTACTGGCTCCGTCGGCGATACGAGTCGCACTTGGTGATGCTCGCGAGATGGGCCCCCCTGGGGGTGTTCATCGCGTTCCTGGCCGCCACAGTCCTCCTGGCGTCGCGTTTCCGCTGACGCTCAGGGCGGGCGGCTCCGAAGACCCAGGAACAACCTGAAACTGTTTCAGTCCGGAGGCCGACCAGAACTTCGGAATTGTTCTCGCTTCTAGGACTGTATCCTATACGCTGCCTGAAACAGTTTCGGACCCATCGGGCGGGCACATATTGGGTGCGTCCGGCGAGCAGGCCCGGAGCGGTGAAAGAGAGCATCTCATGCGAACTGTTCTGGCTATGGCTTTGGCGGGTCTTTGCCTCGGAGCCTCCTCCGCGGCGTGGGCCGACAACATCGTGATCAACGGCGGATTTGAATCGGCCGGTAGCGGCGGCGCGGCCGACTCCCTCGGCTGGGTCGAGGTCGCCAACGGCGCCCCGGGCTCGCTGTCCATGCGGGACGGCGCGGTGCCCCGCACCGGCGCGTTTGCCCATCATGTCCTCGCGTTCGGATCGAACGGGATCGGCGCAAACTCGGCGCTCTCCCAGAACAGCGCCGAAGGGGGTCTTGCCCTCCAGCAGAACACCACCCTGAGCGCGACCTACAGCGGCCGCTACAACCTCGGGCCTGGGGGCGTGGGCTTCTACGTCCTTCGGGTGCTCAACGGCGCGGGGCAGATCGTCGCGGCGACGCCCCTTGGCGTCATCACCAACGGCACCTCCGGCGCGTACCAGAGCTTCAGCGTGGGCACGGTGAACGTGCCCGCGTACGGCG
>JBEIUO010000583.1:0-2732 GCA_040374335.1 Phycisphaeraceae bacterium | reverse complement strand
GTTCGCGACGTTCTTGTAGTTGTCTTCCGTCAGGTTGAGCCCGTTGATCCCGCAACCGTCGGTGCCGTGGCAGGTCGCGCAGTTCTTGACGAAGAGTGAGGACGCGACGGCCATCATCTTCGGGTCCTCCCTCATCATCAGCAGCGTCTTCGTGTCCGGCTTCAGATCCCCGTACGCGCCGAACATCCGCTCGAACTCGCGGACCTGCTTCGCTTCCCAACGCTGCTGCGGCGTCGAGGCCAGCGGCGAGAACGTGAAGAAGAAGTAGTACACCACCGAGAACAGCACCGTGGCGAAGAAGAAGATGTGCCACCAACCCGGGGTCGGGTTGTCGAACTCGCGGATGCCGTCGTACTCGTGGTCGAGCAGGTTCTCAGCCTGGGCCGATGATTCATGGTTGGTCGCGGACATGGTTAGTTTCTCCCTTCTTCCTTCGGGCGGAGCAAGCCGTCCTCGAAGGGGAGCATGGACTCGTGCGAGTAGGCGTTCTTGCGGGATGCAACACGGATCACGATCGCCACGAACACGACCCCGAAGATGACCATCGCGATGGTCGGGTAGGTGGCGAGCTTCATCGAACTCATGATGTCGGTGAGACTCACGGGATCACTCCTTCGCCGCGGTCGTTGCCGCGGGCGCCGCCGGTGCCGGCTTGCTGATGTCCGTGCCCAGACGCTGCAGATAGGCCACCAGCGCGATGACCTTCTTGTCCTCCATGCCCTTGTACCCGCCCTGGGCAACGAGATCCGCCGCCAGCAACCGGGCCTGCTCGCGGGCCGCTTCCTCGGCCTTGCCCGCCTTCACAAGCTCGCCGTAGGGCACACCGAGCATCGCCATCGCGTCCACCCGGGCCTGGATCGCGCCGAAGTCAATCGGCGATTCGAGCAGGTGCTTGTAGCCCGGCATGATCGACGAACCCATCAACTGACGCGGGTCCTCGAGGTGGCGAACCTGCCAGTCGTGGCTCTGCCTCCCGCCCTCGCGGGCCAGGTCCGGACCGATCCGGCGGCTGCCCCACTGGAACGGATGGTCATAGACAAACTCGCCCGGCTTGCTGTACTCGCCGTAACGCTCCGTCTCGTGCCACAGCGGGCGGATCATCTGCGAGTGGCAGTTGTAGCAGCCCTCGGAGACGTAGATGTCGCGGCCGTAGAGCTCCAGCGGCGTGTACGGCTGCACGCTCGCGATCGTCGGCACGTTGCTGCGAATGAGGAACGTCGGGATGATCTCGAACAGCGACGCCACCACCACGGCTACCAGCACCATGAGCGTGAACTTCACCGGACGACGCTCCCACACGCGGTGCCACCAGGCTTGGATGAACTTGTCGCCCGTGTGGCCGAACTCGGTGTTCGCGCCCAGCCGCGATCCCGGCTCGGGCGGATCCATATAGGTTGCCGTGAGACGGGGAGCGACGATCTCCACCTCGGCGTAGACCTTCGGACGAGTCGTCCAGGTCATCACGAAGTTGAACGCCCCGAAGAGCACGCCCACCAGGTACAAGGTGCCGCCGATCACGCGGATCCAGTACAGCGGCATCAGCTTGACCACCGTCTCCACGAAGTCCGCGTGAACCAGGCGGCCCGTGTCGTCGAACATCCGCCACATCAGGCCCTGCGTGATGCCCGCCGTGTAGATCGACAGGATGTACAGCACCAGGCCGATCGTGCCCACCCACAGGTGCCACTCCACCAGCTTCTTGCTCCAGATGTTCGTCTGGAACAGACGGGGCAGCAGCCAGTACATCATGCCAAACGCCATGAACCCGTTCCAGCCCAACGCGCCCGCGTGCACGTGCGCAATCGTCCAGTCCGTGTAGTGGCTCAGCGAGTTCACAATCTTCACGCTCAGCATCGGACCCTCAAAGGTCGACATGCCGTAGAAGGTGATCCCCAGCACGAAGAACTTCAGAATCGGATCCGCCGCGACCTTGTTCCAGGCCCCGCGAAGCGTGAGCAACCCGTTGATCATCCCGCCCCAACTGGGCATCCACAGCATCACCGAGAACAGCATCCCCAGCGTGCTCGCCCACACCGGCAACGCCGTGTAGTGCAGGTGGTGCGGACCCGCCCAGATGTACATGAACACCAGGCTCCAGAAGTGAACAATCGACAGCCGGTACGAGTACACCGGCCGCTCGGCGGCCTTCGGCAGGAAGTAGTACATCATCCCCAGAAACGGCGTCGTCAGGAAGAACGCCACCGCGTTGTGCCCGTACCACCACTGCATGAACGCGTCCTGCACGCCCGCGTAGATCGTGTACGACTTCAGCGCGTTCTCAGGAGACGGGAACCGCCCGTGCTTCACCAGCTCAACAATCGCCGCCGGAATCCACAGGTTGTTGAACACGTGCAGCATCGTCACCGTCACGATCGTCGCGATGTAGAACCACAACGCAACGTACATGTGACGCTCACGCCGGTTGATCAGCGTCATGAAGAAGTTCGTGCCGAAGAAGCCCAGCCACACCACCGCGATCATCAGATCGATCGGCCACTCCAGCTCCGCGTACTCCTTGCCCTGCGTCACGCCCAAAGGCAGCGTCAACGCGGCACACACCACAATCAACTGCCAGCCCCAGAAGTGCAGGTTGCTCAACTTGTCCGACCACATCCGCACCTTGCACAGCCGCTGCGTCGAGTAGTACACCGCCGCGAACACCGCGTTCCCCGCGAACGCCAAAATCACCGCGTTCGTGTGCAGCGGCCGCAACCGCCCGAAGCTCAGGAACG
>JBEIUO010000744.1:0-1971 GCA_040374335.1 Phycisphaeraceae bacterium | reverse complement strand
CGTATGGGTCGTACCGGCGCGCCGAGATGGCGTTTGGGTGTAACGAGGCGGGGCTGGGAGTTCAGGCGGGTCACACGCCGGGGGGGTTTGATGCGCTGGGCGAGAAGGTGGGGAAACTGGTGAAGCCGGAGCCGCCGCCGACGCTGCTGGCGAAGCTGCAGAAGCTGCCGGAGTTGCTCGAGTTGGCGAAGATCCCGCCGAAGCGGGTTTCGAGCGGGGTGTGCCAGGACGTGGTGCTGAAGGATGACGCGGCGGATTTGACGAAGTTGCCGCTGCTGCGGTGCTGGCCGCACGACGGGGACTACGCGGCGCTCGGGTACCCCGAGGGGATCAACGACGGCGTGCCGGGGTTGGGCTCGGGAGGGGAGTGGGAGCAGAAGTATCGGGGGAGGTACATCACGCTGGGGGGGATCCACACGATCCACGCGGACGACTTGGGGAATCTGGCGGCTCCGTCGAGGAATATCGGGATGTACCGGGTGCAGTTGCTGGGCAAGCGGAAGGCCGCGATGCACTGGCACATGCATCACGACGGTGCGCGGCATTGGCGGTCGTGGAAGAAGAAGGGCGAGCCGATGCCGGTGGCGATTGCGTTGGGGGGCGAGAGCATTCTGCCGTACGCGGCGACAGCGCCGATGCCGCCGGGGATCAGCGAGCTGCTGCTGGCGGGGTTCTTGAATCGAGGGGCGATTCCGCTGGTGGATTGCAAGACTGTGCCGCTGCAGGTGCCGGCGAACTCGGAGATTGTGATCGAGGGGTATGTGGATACGGGGGCGGGGTTTATCGGGTGGGAGCCCCGGGATGTCCTTGCGAGAGGCGAGGGAGTGGGGGGGAGGAGCGGAGCGGAGCGGGAGACGTTTTGGAAGCGGGAGTTGGGCGCGGGGGCGGTGTTCGAGGGGCCGTTCGGCGACCACACCGGGTTCTACTCGCTGCCGGATCGGTACCCGGTGCTGACGGTGACGGCGATCACGCATCGTCGGAACGCGGTGTACCCGACGACGATCGTGGGGTTGCCGCCGCAGGAGGACTACTACCTGGGCAAGGCGACGGAGCGGATCTTCCTGCCGCTGCTACGGACGATCGTGCCGGACATTATTGATTACGACCTGCCGATGTTCGGGACGTTCCACAACTGCGCGTTCATCAAGATCCGGAAGGAGTACCCGCTGCATGCGCGGCGGGTGATGCACGCGATCTGGGGTGCGGGGCAGATGTCGTGGACGAAGGCGATCGTGGTGGTTGATGAGGACGTGGATGTTCACGACCACGAGGCGGTGATGTTCCACGTGTGTGCGAATGCGGACCCGGGGCGTGACCTGGAGGTGGTGAACGGGCCGCTGGATATCTTGGATCATGCCGCGCCGAGGCTGGGCGCGGGGCACAAGGTGGGGGTGGACGCGACGCGGAAGATTCCGGGGGAGGAAGTGGGGGGGGCACGCGGTGCGGCCGTTCCCTCCGATTTTGCGGATGGGCGAGGAGATTCGGTCGCGGGTGACCACCCGTTGGGGGGAGTACGGAATCCCGGGGCGGGGGTGACCTGGAGGGGGCTTCGGCCTATGATTCGGAGAGGCCTTTGCTATGCGGAGAGCAGCTCTCCATGGGGGCCTCACGACCGACGCTCGATTTCGCCCGAGTTCCAGCAGCGGTTTTCACGGTTCCTCCTCGGGCAGAGTTCGAGTGCTTCGAATGATCAAGTTGTACGTCGGTAACCTCCCCTTCAGCACCTCTGACGAAGACCTCCGGCAGCTCTTTGAGCAGCACGGTCAGGTTCTGAGCTCGTCGATCGTGATGGATCGGGAGACCGGCCGCTCTCGTGGCTTCGGCTTCGTTGAGATGGCGGATCCGGAGCAGGGCAAGGCGGCGATCACGGCGCTGCACGGCACGCAGATGGCGGGTCGTGACCTCACGGTGAACGAGGCTCGTCCGAAGGAATCTCGCCCGGGTGGCGGCTTCGGCGGCGGCGGCGGCGGT
>JBEIUO010000279.1:0-4612 GCA_040374335.1 Phycisphaeraceae bacterium | reverse complement strand
TCCCATTGCATCTTCGGCGTCGACATCAACCCCGACGCCACCCGCCTCTGCCGCGCAGCACTCGCTTCTCACGCCTCTCTCCCCCCAGACTCCCTCCACCACAACATCCAAACCGCCGACGCCATTCGCGGCATCTGGCCCCGCTCCTCCCACGCCGCCCCCGGCCTTGACTGGAACTCGGCCTTCGCACCCACCGACTCCTTCCATCTCGTCGTCGGCAATCCACCCTACCTCAACCAACTCGAATCCGCCACCGTCGAATCCCGCGACGCCGCCGATCACCTCCGCCTCGCATCCAGCGGCATCATCACCGGCTACGCCGATCTCGCCGCCGCCTTCTGGCTCCTCGCCTCTCACCTCACCAAGCCCGCGGGCCGCTTCGCCCTCGTCCTCCCCTTCTCAATCCTCTCCAGCCGCGACTCCGGCCCCGTCCGCGCCGCCATCGCCGCCTCTTCAACCATCACCCACCTCCACGCCGCGCCCCCAACCGCCTTCCGCGCCAGCACCCGCACATGCATCATCGCCTGCGAGCGCGAACCCCGCGACCCACACCGCGTCGCCGTCTCCTCCGGCAACCCACGCACCTCCCTCCCCGCCCTCACCATCCCTCACGCCTCCCTCGCCTCCGCGCCCACCTGGTCACGCTTCGCGGCGGCATTCTCCGGCGTCCCGCCGCTCACGCTCCCACCGAACCTCGCCACCCTCGCCGAAATCGCCACAGCCACCGCCGACTTCCGCGACGAGTACTACGGCCTCGACGGTTTCATCGTCGACCTCGCCGACGCCGACGACTCCCACTATCCCAAGCTCCTCACCAGCGGCCTCATCGACCTCGCCCACTGCAGTTGGGGCCGCATCGGAACCCGCATCCTCAAACGCTCATGGTCCCACCCGCGCCTCGATCTCGCCCGCATGCGCCGCGAAGGCCCCCTCGCGGATTGGACCTCTCGCCGCCTCGTTCCCAAAGTCATCATCGCCACCCAAACCCGCGTCCTCGAGTGCCTCCCCGACCCCCGTGGCCAGTTCCTCCCCGTCACCCCTCTCCTCTCCGCCTTCCCCAAGCAACCAACCAACCTCTGGCTCCTCGCCACGGCAATCGCTTCCCCCGTCGCCACCGCCTACGCCATCGAACACTTCGGCGGCGCAGGCCTCAACCCCGACGCCATCAAACTCAGTGCCCAACACCTCCTCACCCTCCCCATCCCCACTAACGCCACCCACTGGCGACGCGCGGCAACCACCTTCGAGCAAGCCACTCAGGCCCCACCATCCCAGCGCACCCAACTTCTCCACCAGTTCGCCGAGCAAATCACGCAGGCCTACGAGCCAACATCTCCCACCGAACCCCTCATCCGCTGGTGGACCACTCGCCTGCCACCAGTGAACACCCAAGGCGAGACCGCCCCGCAATGACGAACCACGACAACAGCACAGCATCGCCGCCCAACTTTCCACGCTCCTCCGCCTACCACCCCGACTGGATCCTCGCCGGCGCGAGTGGCGGTGCGCACGCCCTCTGGCTCACCGAGTGGCTCACGCAGGCGATGAACCTCCGCCCCGGCATGCGAGTCCTCGACCTCGGCTGCGGCCGCGCACTCTCGTCCATCTTCCTCCACCGCGAGTTCGCCGTTGAAGTCTGGGCCGCCGACCTTTGGTTCCATCCCTCCGAAAACTGGCACCGCATCCGCGACGCCAACGCCGCGGCAGGCGTCTTCCCACTCCGCGCCGACGCCCGCGCACTCCCTTTCGCGAACGAGTTCTTCGACGCGATCGTCTCCATCGACTCCTTCATGTACTACGGCACCGACGACACCTTCCTCGCGACACTCCTCCGCCACCTCAAGCCCGGCGGCCAGATCGGTATCGTCGGCTCCGGCCTCACCCGCGAACTCGACGGCCCACCCCCCGAACACCTCCGCGCCTGGTGGACCCCCGAACTCGCGTGCCTCCATTCCGCCGACTGGTGGCGCCGCAACTGGTCCAGGTCGGGTCTCGTCGATATCGAACACTCCGACGCGCACCCCGAAGGCTGGAAGCTCTGGCTCGAATGGCTGAACACCATCGCCCCCGACAACACCCCCGAGATCGACGCCATCCGCGCCGACCAAGGCCGCACCCTCACCTACACCCGCACCATCGCCCGCCGCCGCGCCGACGCTCACATCGAAGACCCGATCGCAACCATTCCGAGCAGCTACACGAAGACGCCGCTGCTGAGAACCAGCACCGCCAGCTAAGTCACCGCCCGATCGAAACGCGGACGAGGTTATCCGCCTCCAGCAGGCCTCGTTGCCCCTGAAGCCGCTTCGGTTTCGACGCAATTCGCCCGCGTTTCATGCACCCCCAACGCAAGCCACCGCATCTCTGGCCTCCCGGCCAGCCGATCGCGCATTGAATGCAACCAGTGGCCCGCGCTCACGCACACGCCCACACAGACCAACCCCCGTTCACCCGGAGACCTTCGATGTTCCACCGACTCACACGCCCCGCCCTTCTGGCTCTCGCCCTCGCCCTCGGAACCGCCCCCGCGGCTCTCGCCCAGACGGAGATCGAGCCCAACGGCACGCTGGCCCAGGCCACCGTGCTCTCCAGCACCAACACAATCGTGACGGGCACGTTCACCACCGGCAGCATCGATATGGACTATTTCCGCTTCACGCTGACCGAGTCCACCAACGTCTCGATCCGCCTCTGGGGTGCGACCATCGGCGTGTGCCCGAACTCCGCCATGGATCCGACGCTCAACCTGTTCAACGCGGGCGGGCAGCCCCTCGCCGACAACGATGACGCGGGCAGCTTGTGCCCCCTCCTGGACGCGACGACGCAGCCCATCATGGGCTCCTTGCCCGCCGGTACCTACTACCTCCTCGCCAAGTCGCTGTTTGCCCCCGCGAGCCAGCAGCCCTACACGTTGGTCATCGAGACAAACCCGGCCCCCGTGCCGATCACCGAGAGCTTCACCTACCAGGGCAAACTCGACTCCGCGGGCCAGCCGGTGAACGGCGAGACGCAGATGTTCTTCTCGCTCTGGTCGCACCCGACCAGCACGGTTGCCACCAGCCGTCTGAGCCTGCCGATTCAGTATTCGTCGGTCGGCATCATCAACGGCCTCTTCAGCGTTGACCTCGACTTCACCATCCCCAACGCGCCCGCGAACTACGACGGCACCGAACGCTACCTGCAGATCGAGATCGCCGACCTCAACGGCAGCGGCAACCGCACCGTGCTCGAGCCACGCCAGCGCCTCGCACCGACGCCCCACGCGATCCACGCGATCCGGGCCGGCCGCGCCGCCCGCGCCACCCTCGCCGACAACGCAACTCACGCCGGCACCGCAAGCAACGCCGACTACGCCGGCTTCGCGCAGGACGCCGCATCGGCCAGCACCGCGAACACCGCGGCCAGCGCGGCGGTGGCCTCGAACGTGCCGTGGAGCGGCATCACCGGCAAGCCCGCGGAGTTCGCGGACAACGACGACGCGACGGGTGGCTGGACCGAGGTCACCGCGAGCGGCCTCACCTACACGTCGCACCAGGTCGGCATCAACACCTCCCTGCCGGGGAGCTTTGACCTCGCGGTCGCCGGCACCGCCGCCAAGACCGGCGGTGGTTCCTGGTCCGTCTTCAGCGACGAACGCCTCAAGCACGACATCAAGCCCATGAACGGGACCCTCGACCGCCTCCTCCAGCTCCGCGGCTACACCTACGAGTACAACGCCGAAGCCGTCACCAACCGCCTCGCCCTCCCCGGCACCCAGATCGGCCTCCTCGCCCAGGAAGTCGAACGCGTCTTCCCCGACTGGGTCGCCACTGACGCGCAGGGTTACCGCTACGTCACCGAGCGTGCAACCACCGCGCTGATGGTCGAAGCACTGCGTGACCTGCGGACCGAGAAAGACGCCGAGATCGACGCCCTCAACGCCCGCATCGAACGCCTCGAGCAGGCCCTCGACGCCCTCTCCAACAAGTAACTACCCCAACCTCGCCCACACCCTCGCAACCAGACAACACACCAAGGGACCCAGCCACCGCGCGGGTCCCTTGTTTCATTGGTGCATTCCGCAGCACCCTCCCTCGCACGCCACGCGCCCCCTCATCTACACAGCTTACAGAGTCTCGCCTTTGGCTTTCATTTCAGCCCCGCTCAACTCCCCCAACGCCCCCTCCAACCCCGGATACCGAAACGTAAACCCCTCGCTCATCAACCGTCGCGGCAGCACGTAGCGACCATACAACGCGAGTTCCGGGTCCGTGCGCATCAAGAGCGGCGCACCCAGCCGGACCATCCACTCGAACGCAGGCAGCCCCACCGGCATCCCCACCGACCGCCGCAATGCGCTCATGAACTCCACCTGCGGCACCGGTTCCGGCGATGATGCGATGTAGGCTCCCCGCATTCCCTCGTCCGTAATCGCATGCTCGAAGATGCGGTTCATGTCGAGCTCATGAATCCAGCTCATCCCCTGCCGCCCCCCCCCCACCCCCCCCCCCCCCCCCCCCCCCCCCACCCCCGCCGCCCCTTAAGGACGGTGATCAGAGCGGTCCTGGCTTTCACTTTTTAGACCCCCTGACCAGAGAGAGGCTCTGTCGTGTTGGAAGCTCTTGATGCTCCT
>JBEIUO010000493.1:0-3100 GCA_040374335.1 Phycisphaeraceae bacterium | reverse complement strand
CGCCGTCGTACCCCTTCGCCCCGACGATCAGCGTGTGCGTCTTCTTCTGCGTGTCGTACACGTAGATGTTCGCGTCGGGCTTGTGTGGCGCATCGGGCGCCAGGTCCTTCGGGCGATCCTCGACGTGGGCGTACAGCACGTAGCGGCCATCCGGCGAGTAGCTGCACTCGGCGTCGTAGTTGGGCAGCGTGAACACCGGCTTGATCGTCGTGTCCGCCGGCACTTCCACCCCGCGCGATGCCGCGATCTCCGGCACAATCCGCTCGCAGACTTCCATCTCGGCGGGGAACATCCAGACGTAGCGGCGCGTGCCCACCTGGAAACCGGACTTCTGCTCGTCCGCGGGGCGTCCGATCGTCGACCCGAGCAGCACGAGCTCCGGGTGCTTCGGATGGAACCAGCCACACGTGTTCGCGCTCAGCGCCGGGCTGATCCGAATCGGCGCACCCAACGAGGGCACATCCCCCAGATCGCAGGGCGCCACGTACATCGCGTAGAACGGATCCGCCTCCGCGCCCTTCTCGGGGACCGCCGTCGCCTGGAACACCACCCACCGACCATCGACGCTGAAGTACGACTCGCCCGCCTTCACGAAGTGCGCCCGGGAGGTCACCTGCGTGTGACCCGACAGGAATGGCGTCTCCAGTTTCCCCCCCTCCAGCGGCGGCGGCTTGGGAGCATTCGGATCCACCGGTTGATGCTGCGCAAGGGCTGGAGCGGTGAGGAGGAGGAGCGAAAGGGGCAGGTATCGCATGACCGATTGTTGGAGGGCTCCGGTGGTGTGGAAAGGCAATCGCCCGGGCAGGGGGAAATCCCCTCCCGCCCCCCTGTTCCCGACCCCAATCCCTACCTTCGCGCCCTCCGGAACCGCGACCCCTCGCGGGCCACCCGGCCCTGAATCTCCAGGAGCGTCAGCTGCGCACGAACCGTCGCCATCTCGGCGTTCGTCCGCTCCATCAACTCGTCCGCCGTCATGGGCTCGTCCAAACACGCCACCAGCGAATCCGCGAGCGGGTCCGTCTTCACTCCCGCCGGGAGATCGCGCGCCGGCGTGTACCGCTCCGCGTGCGTCCCCCGATGCACGTGGTGGGCCGCCGGCTCGAGCGCGTGAATCACGTCCGCAGGCTCGGTGACCAAGGTCGCCCCACCTTCCTTCAACAGCTCGTGCGTCCCGCGCGAGTGCAGCGAATCGACCCGACCCGGGAGCGCAAATACCTCACGCCCGTAGTCCTCCGCCGCCAGCCTCGCCGTGATCAACGACCCCGACTTCGCCGCCGCCTCGATCACCACCACCCCCAGCGACAACCCGGCAATGATCCGGTTCCGCGCGGGGAAGTTCTCCGCGGCGGGCGGCGTCCGCATCGGCAACTCCGACACCACCGCCCCGCCCGCGCCGACGATCCGCGCGAACAGGTCGGCGTTCTCCGGCGGGTACACGTGCGAGAGCCCGCATCCCAGCACCGCGATGGTCCGCCCCGAGATCCGGATCGCCCCGCGATGGGCCGCGGAGTCGATCCCGCGAGCACCACCCGAAACCACCGTGAGCCCGGCCTGCCCGAGGATCGAGCCGAACCGCTCCGCCTGCTCGATGCCGTACGAGGAGCAATCCCGCGATCCCACGATCGCCACCGGGTACCGGTCCTGCGCCGCCGAGAGCGCCCCCCGCGAATACAGCAGAATCGGAGCATCATCCAGCGGTGCCAGAAGTGCCGGATAGTCGGGATCGAGCAGCGTCGTGATGCGAACCGAGGCCGCCGCCGCGAGGGCGATCTCCTCGTCGGCTCGCCCCCTTGCCGTACTCATGGATCGGACGATCGCACCCGCCCGCGTGGGGCCGATCCCTTCAACGCCCCGCAGCGCGGCCTCGGAGGCGGTCAGGACCCCGCTGGGGGAGCCAAACGCCGCGGCAAGCCGACGGGTGAGCACAGGGCCGAGGCCCGGAACGAACGACAGCGCGAGCAGCGCGTACGAGTTTGCGTCCATCTCTGTAATCCCCCTCTGAAACTCCCGGCGTCGGAAGTGTCGGGTTGTCTACCGGGTCTCTACAGCGAGTCCACCGGTTCTCCACCGGGCTGGGCCGGGTTAGTTCGACTTGGCCTCAAAGACCGCCGCGCGATACGCGCCCTCCGTGGCGTCAAAGCCGAGCAGGCGGGCGTTCACGCGGAGGGGTCGAGCGGTTCGGACGCTGGTCAGGGCCCGCTGCTCGACCACCATCTGCGGGAACGAGAAACGCGGGTTGGGCATCCGGATGGTCACGAACGCCTCATCAAACCCGCGGTTTTCTTCCACGCGTTCGAGCGTCACCGTGTAGCCCGGGCTGGGCGATTGAACCACGATCGAGTGGTACTCCCCAGCGGAGTCCAAGCCCACCGCCGGGCCGGCGTACGGATCGGGCGCGACCACCGGTGCGGAAGATCCGCCCCAGCAGCCGATGAGAAAGAGCGGCGCCACGCAGGCACCCAGAAGTGCAACGGCGGTCGCCAGTTTCCAATCACGGTTCGTTCGGGACGTCATGCATCACTCCGTCGTCCGGGGTGGGTCCCGGGCGTCTGGCAGAAGCATACCGCGAATCCTCGCGGCGTGCGGGGTTTGTGTGGGAAGGAAGTGGGTACCATGTTCCCGGTATTCACAAGGGTGAGGTGCGGCATGGAACGCCTGAGGGCAATGTGTGCGGTAGTCGTCGCGATCGTGGCTGTGCTCTGGCTCGGCGGCTGTGAAACCGTCGACGGGATCAAACGCGACATCGGTCTCGATGAACGAGTCCCGGCGCTCAAGTTCGCCGCCGAGCCGGATGTCCGCATCCGTATCGCCCGCGACCAGACCCAGGCCACCTGTACCGGTCCCGCCCAGCTCCTCGTCCGAGTCGTCGGCGCACCCACCGGCGAGCTCGTCACCGGCCCCATCACCATCACCTGCGGAACCAACGGCTTCACCCTTGCGGACGGGGCCGCCCGCCGCAAGTCCTTCGGCAACGGCGTCGATCTCGAAATACTCGCCTCCAACCCCTTGAGCGCCGACTCGGCCACCTCCGCACTCGCAAGCGAGTCGCTCGTCGTCAACTCCACCAAGTACCCAGGCTTTGTCGTGCTCCGTGGCAAGT
>JBEIUO010000032.1:0-10214 GCA_040374335.1 Phycisphaeraceae bacterium | reverse complement strand
GGTGTCGCAGGGTTTGATCGAGGATGACGGCGGGGCGCAGTCGCCGCGTGTGGATCCATCGACGATCATGGGTGCGCAGCCGGGCGCGAAGGCGCCGGAGAAGCTGATCCCGATCACCGTGCCCGGGCAGACGAAGAAGGCCGGGAAACTGCCGGCGGTTTCGCCACGTCACGCGGAGGAGGCGCCGCAGATCGACGAGGCCGACCTGAAGGATCTGCTTACGGGCGTGTACGAGTGGAAGGGCGCGTACAAGGCGGACAAGAGCGGGTTCGCGGACGCGAAGCTCGACGCGATGCTGCGGGAGATGGGGAAGTTCTGGTTTGATGGCGGCCAGACTCCGCTCGACACGACGCACTTCGACGGCGGCAGCGGGTTTAAAGCGGTGGACACCTCCGGCTCGGGCGGCGGCGACACCAACAGCAAGGACGTGCCGGTGATACCCGTGTGGGTGCACACGATGCAGGCGCGGATGTTCGGCGTGGATCAGAAGGAGTTCAAAGGGCCGTTCAAGAAGTACTTCCAGGCGACGACGCGGCTGATGCAGGCGTACCTCAACACGTGGGTGAAGGGGCTCAACGGCGAGGTTCACAGCAGCGTCGAGGAGTTCTTCTACCACGTGGGTAAGAGCGAGACGAACAACCAGAGCGGCGTGCTGATGGGCCACAAGGGCGCGGCGGACTGGTGCGGCGCCGCGTCGACGTTTGCGCTCTCACGCGGGTGCTTCCGGTACGGGCTCACCTTCGCGGCGCCGGCGGTTCCGGGTATCGACGAGGGTGCGCAGACGAAGTACCCGATTCTGCAGACGAAATTCACGCAGCGCTTCACGAAGTGGTCGCAGAAGGTTGACAAGAAGGGCAAGCAGATCAACGTGCACAAGCCCAAGGGCGTGGACCTGCAGAAGAACCTGAAGCTCTACCCCGGCGACATCATCTACATCGTGAACGGCGGCCGGCAGGGCCCGCTGAGCGGGCACGTCGCGACGGTGATCAAGCAGGTCCCGGGCAATCCGACGAGCGACGCGCCCGGCACGCACCTGGACACCATCTACATGGTGTCGGGGAACGCGGGCGGCGCGGCGAACTTTGAGGGCGCGGTCCGCGTGGAGCAGATCGAGCGGGAGATGCCCCCGCTCCCGGAGGATTACGACTACGAGGAGGTCGCGGGGGTGTCGAACAAGTACGGGATCGCGAAACAGCGCATCCCGCAGCTTACGAAGGAGATCGCGGCGCTCGACATCGCGATCGCGCTGCTGACGGTCAAACAGGCGCCCGCCGCGGATATCGATGCGAAGAAAGAGACCCGCGACAAGAAGGCCGCGGAGCTGGCGCAGCAGGAAGCGAAGATGGCCGCGGCGGTGAAGACGGCGGAGGAGAAGAACCTGCCGCTCAATCGGGATGACACGCGGTTCAAGGCAGGGAAGCACGCCCCGAAGGACCGCGGGCGGTCGTGGGTGGTGAGTCTGTATCGGACGGGCAAGCTCGATGCGAGAAACAAGCGCGACGAGTTGATCGCCGGGACGGACGCGGAGATGCAGCCCGGGCGGCGGATGAGCGAGATGACCGATGTCACGGCGAGTTGGAATCCAGAATGAACACGTACACCGTCAACCAAGGCGATCACATGACGTCCATCGCGGATTCCTTCGGGTTTCGCGACTACTCCGTGATCTGGGACCACCCGGAGAATGCGGAGTTGAAGGAGCTGCGGGGCGACCCGAACGTGATCGCGCCGGGTGATGAGCTCGTGATCCCCGATCCGCAGACCAAGGAGGAGTCGTGCGCGACGGAGAAGCGGCACCGCTTCCGCGTGCACACGCGCCAGCTCAAGCTGCGCCTGCGGCTGCTGGACGTGAACGAGGAGCCGCTCTCGGAGTTGGCGTGCACGCTGTGCGTCGAGAACAACACGTACGACACACAGTCGGACGCGGACGGGTACGTGGAGACGGTGATCCCTCCGACGGCGGAGACGGGGTGGATCCGCGCGAGCGACGCGTCTCGCGGGGTTGCGCTGGACGAGCGGTTCGCGATCGGGCACCTGGACCCGATCGAGATGATGTCGGGCGTAGCGACGAGGCTCTCGCACCTGGGGTACGACGTGGGCGAGGATCTTGATGCGCCCGACGCCGACCTGCTGCGGCTGGCGATCGAAGAGTTTCAGTGCGACAACGACCTCGAGGTGACGGGTGAGGCCGACGATTCGACCCGTGCCAAGCTGCTGGAACTGCACGGCGCGTGAGCGGCTGGAACGGGCTGAAACACCGATTGGGAGCGGTTACATCGGGCCTTGCGGGGGTGGTTGGTGTGATTTGGTGAACCCCGGCGGCTTTCCGATTCGTGCGCCGTCCCCTACAGTTGCGGGCACGAACCGAAACCGACTTACCGGAGACACGCCATGTCGATCAACGTACGCGAGATCCTCGGACCCGATGCCGACAAGCTGCTGGGCTACGAGAGCAAGACCGTCAACAAGAGCAAGCTGCACCTGCCCGGTCCCGACTTCGTGGACCGCGTGCTCGTCCCGAGCGACCGCCCGGTCTCCGTTCTCCGCAACTTCCAGACCATCATGAACACCGGCCGCCTCGCGGGCACGGGCTTCGTGAGCATCCTCCCCGTCGATCAGGGCATCGAGCACTCCGCGGGCGCGAGCTTCGCACCGAACCCGGAGTACTTTGACCCCGAGAACATCGTGAAGCTCGCGATCGAAGGCGGTTGCAACGCCGTGGCCAGCACGCTCGGTGTGCTCGGTTCCGTGGCCCGCAAGTACGCCCACAAGATCCCCTTGCTCGTGAAGTTCAACCACAACGAGATGCTCACCTACCCGAACATCTTCAAGCAGAGCTATTTCGGTAGCATTCGCCAGTGCTACGAGATGGGTGCGCTCGCCGTCGGCGCGACGGTGTACTTCGGCAGCGAGGACAGCCGCGAAGAGATCGCGTACGTCAGCGACATGTTCGAGGAGGCGCACTCCTACGGCATGGTCACGGTGCTCTGGTGCTACACGCGGAACAACGCGTTCAAGATCAAGGGCGCCGACGGCAAGAGCGTTGACTACCACGCTTCCGCGGACCTCACGGGCCAGGCCAACCACCTCGGCGTGACCATCAAGGCCGACATCATCAAGCAGAAGCTCCCCACCAACAACGGCGGCTACGCGGCCCTCAACAGCGGCGGCAGCAGCTACGGCAAGTGGGACAAGCGTGTGTACACCAACCTCTGCGGCAGCGACGAGGCCGGTAACGGTGGTCACGCCATCGACCTCTGCCGCTACCAGGTTCTCAACAACTACATGGGCCGCGCACCCCTCATCAACTCCGGCGGCGAGAGCAAGGGCGCGGGCGACCTCCAGGAAGCCGTCTACACCGCGGTCGTCAACAAGCGCGCGGGCGGCATGGGCCTCATCTCCGGCCGCAAGGCTTTCCAGAAGCCCATGAAGGACGGCGCGGCACTCCTCAACGCCGTGCAGGACGTGTACCTCGATAAGAGCGTCACCGTCGCCTGAGACTCGGTCGATCCATCGTCATCCCACGCGGCCCTCGCACCACGCGAGGGCCGCTTTGTTTTTCGGCCGCGTTCAGCACCCGTTGTCCCACGCGCCGAAGAAGACGATCACATCGTCGCCGTCGGTCCCGTTGATCCCGTCGATGTCGGCGCTCGGGTTGCCGGCGTCCCATGCCGCGAAGAACGCGATGATGTCGTCACCGTCCGCGTCGCCGTCGCGGTCGAAGTCACCAACGCACAGGGGTGCGCGGTCGCTGCGCCACGCGCGGACGCCGTTGAGGTCGGCCATCACCAGCGTGCCGTCCGCGGCGAGGGCGGGGCCGCCGTTGTTCTGGCGCGCGAAGTTCACGGTGAAGAGCACCTGCGAGAGGTCCTGCGAGAACGCCCAGAGTCTGCCGCTGTCCGCGGGGTTGTTTGCCCAACCGTTGGAGACGTACACGATGCCGCTGGCGTCCACGGCGGTCTTGGCGGAGAGATTGGGCGAACCGAGCGGGCTCAGCACGCCCGCGCTGTCGACCACCGAGCCGTCCAACGGGCTCAGGCGGACGAAGGAGTCGTCCTGCAGGAACGTGTAGATCGATCCATCTGGGCCGATCCCGTGCTCGTGGCTCGTGGTCCAGCGCACCGGCCTGTTCCACGCCTGCGTGAGCGCGTCGCCGGTGTCGTCGAAGGCGAACAGGTTGTCGACGGGCGGGTTGTTTTGCGAGCGCGCGAAGTAGACGCGTGAACCATCGGGGGAGACAAACGGCGAGTTCTGGGCGGTGAAGCCGGCCATCACCGCGCTCTGGTACAGCAGTTGCCCGGTCGCGATGTTCAGTTTCTTCAGCGTGTGACCGCCGGCGATCGCGTCCACGATGAATACAGCGTCCGCGGTTGCTGCCGCGCCGCAGTTGCCGCTGACGGAGGCGAGGCGCGCCACCCGCCACGCGGTCGTGCCGTCACTCGCGCGGATCCGCGTTACGTTGCGGAAGTCCGCGACAATCAGGTCGCCGTTGGGCGCGAAGACCACGCCGTCGTACGCGCCCGCGGTGGTGCGGTCCTGGCTGCGCCAGCGCACCGCGCCGGTCGTGGCCTCCAGAGCGTACAGCACCTGCGACACGCTCGCGCCGTTACCCGAGCGCGACGCGTACACCGCGCCGTCGCGACACCCCGCGATCCACGCGATCCAGTCTTGGGAGGTGTTGCCGCTGAAGGGCAGCGTGACGCGCCACCGCTCAGCCCCCGTTCCCAGGTCCCAGCAGACCACCGCGTCGTTCGCCGCGCCGCCGTTGGTCGGGAATCCCGTCTCACGGATGGCGAACACGCGGTCGCCCAGCGTCACCGGGGCCCACGCGATGATCGCGCCGCTGTTCACCGTCCAGCGCAGGTCAGCCGAAGTCACCGGCCCCAGCGCACCGCTCAGCCCGTTCCTCGCGGCATTGCCGCCGGAGTTGGACCAGTCCTGCGCGAGGGTCATTGGGCAGAGCGGAGCAAGGGCACAGACGAGCGGGAGCAACAGATGGAGTCGGGGCATGGCGGGTTCCTTGGTGAGGCGAGCGGGAATCGTACCAGCGCGTGCAAGCCCCCCGGGGCTGTAGTTTGGATAGGGTTCGGGTCAAACCGCGACAATCCGCTCCACAACGGCTTGACGAGAACGGGCTTGGGTGCGATACTGAAAGCGTTTTCAGTACCTCTCACAATCGGGGTCCCTTCGGGGGGAGTTGGATACGTATGCTCGGCAACACCTACGGCAGCTTCACCGACGGCGGACGCGCGTTCCGGATCACCAACCCGGCCACGCCCATGCCTTGGATCAACGTCATCAGCAACGGCCGCTTCGGCCTCACCATCTCCCAAAATGGTGGCGGGTTCTCCTTCTACGACGACGCCCAGCACTGCGTCATCACCCGCTGGGAGATGGACCTCATCCGCGACTGCTACGGCAAGTTCCTCTACCTCATGGACACCGCGTCCGGTGAGGTCTGGTCCGTTGCCCCGACCCCCACCGGCTGCACGCACGACGAGTACTCCTGCACCCACGAGATCGGTGCCACCACCTTCAACACCCTCAAGTCCGGCATCCGCGCCAAGTGGACCCTCTCCGTCGCCCCCGATTGCGGCGCGGAGATCTGGCTCCTCGAGCTGACCAACACCGGCACCACCCCGCGGTCCATCCGCGCCTGCTCGTACCTCGAGTGGTGCTGCGGCGTCGCCCCGGACACCAAGCGCGAGTTCCACCGCCTCTTCATCGAAACCACCCACGACACCAAGCGCGATGCCATCTTCGCCACCAAGAACATGTGGGACATCCCGCCCAAGAGCGAGAAGGACCACTGGAACCAGCACTGGCCCTACGCCGCGGCACACACGGCCCGCGGGCCGTTCACCGCGAAGATGGCCCAGGCCGACAAGGAGGCCTTCATCGGCCGCTACGGCACGACCGCGCGGCCGAAGGGGCTCGTGGCGGGGTCGACGGTGGGGGGCTTCGGGCGGTTTGCGGATCAGTGCGCGGCGATGGGCGGGGACCTGACGCTCGCGCCGGGCGCGACGGTGAAGCTGCACTTTGTGATCGCGATCGGCCAGAACATCGCGGAAGCGGGCGGGATCATCGACCGCTTCGGCACGTTTGAGGCGGCCGAGGCCGCGGTGGACCGTACGCGTCGCGAGTGGCTGGATCGGGTGCAGACGACGAAGGTGACGACGGCGAGCGACGAGTTCAACCTGCTGAACAACTACTGGCTGCCGTACCAGGCGATCAGCGGGCGGCTCTGGGGGCGCACGGGGTACTACCAGCAGTCGGGCGCGTTCGGGTTCCGCGATCAGTTGCAGGACACGCACGTCTGGCTGCCGATCGATCCGAAGCGGTGCATCGAGCACATCTGGTACGCGGCGACGCGGCAGTTCGAGGACGGCAGCGTGAACCACTGGTGGCACGCGCTCGCGGACTTCGGCAACCACACCGCGTGCAGCGACGACTACCTGTGGCTCCCGTTCCTGACGTCGAGCTACATCAAGGAAACCGGCGACTTCGCGTGCCTGGACAAGGTGATCCCCTTCCGCAATGGCGGCTTCCGCGCACCGCGGAAGGGCGAGCCCACCAGCGGCACGCTGACGGAGCACTGCAAGCGTTCGATCGCGCGGGCCTTCTCGCGACTGAGCGAGCGCGGGCTGCCGCATATCGGCTCGTGCGACTGGAACGACGGCCTCTCCGCGATGGGTATCGAGGAGAAGGGCGAGAGCGTGTGGCTGGCGATGTTCCTCTGCCAGGTGCTCGCGGAGTTCGGCGCGATCCTCGAGAAGACCGGGCACGAGGCCGACGCCCGCGCGTACGCCCAGAAGCGCCGCGAGCTCATCAGCGCCATCAACCAGCACGCGTGGGACGGCGAGTACTACCGCTGCGCCACCAAGGACAACGGCGAGTGGATCGGTTCCTCGGCCTGCGCAGAGGGCAAGATCCACCTCAACCCGCAGACTTGGTCGATCCTGGCCGACATCGCCGACGAAGACCGCGCGGCACTCGCGTGGAGCAGCGCCAAGAGCCGCCTCATGATGCCCTACGGCCCGCTCCTGCTCGCCCCGGCGTACACCGTGCCCGACCGCGACATCGGCTACATCACGCGATACTCCCCCGGCAGCCGTGAGAACGGCGGCGTCTACATGCACGCCGCGACCTGGGCCCTTATGGCCGCGTGCAAGCGCAAGGACGTCGAAACCGCCGGCCGCATCTGGAAGTCCATTTCCCCCGCGGCACGCGGTCAGAAGGCCGAGAGCTACTTCGCCGAGCCGTACGTCATGCCCGGCAACGTCGACGGACCCCTCTCCGTCACCCCCGGGCGCGCTGGCTGGACCTGGTACACCGGTTCCGCGGCGTGGACGAACAAGGTCGCGATGGAGTGGGTGCTGGGTATCCGTCCCACGCTCAAGGGACTTGAGATCGATCCATGCCCGCCGCGCGACCTCGGTGAGGTGCGCGTGGAACGGGTCTGGCGCGGGGTGCGTATCAAGGTGAGCTTCGATGCCAAGGATTACGAGCCGGGCGCAAAGCCCGTACTGACCATCAACGGCGTCGCCGTGAAGGGCAACGTCATCGAAGAGGCCGCGGCACACGCCGCCGCGGGCGCTGATCGGGTTTTGGACGTGGGCGTGACGTGGGGGCAGGTGGATCAAGGAGCCGTCGCCGGGAAGCAAGCGACGGGCGCCGGGGTCCGGGCCGGTTGAGACACTCGGGCGCACGGTCGCGTTCGAACGAGAAGGGCAGGTGCGGCAATGAAAAGAACACGTGCATTCACTCTGATCGAACTGCTTGTGGTCATTGCGATCATCGCGATGTTGATCAGCATTTTGCTTCCTGCGCTGGGACAGTCACGGAAAACAGCGTGGAATGTCCTGTGCCAGGCGAATCTGCGTCAGACCGGCGCTGCGATCCAGATGTATCTCGACGAGCAACGCGACCCTCAATGGATGACACTGCGAGCGGAGGACAACCCGAACGACGATCTCGACGCCGTGGGTTTTCTGTATCAGGTCGCCGTTGTGCGTGCGTTGCAACCCTACCTGGGCAATGCAGGAAACAAACCGTTTGAGTGCGCAGCCGCCAAGGGCATCGCGAGCGTGCGCGACCCGGCGAACATCAACTATCTCCTGATCAATGGCGGGCGCATCTTTGTCGGTCGGGAGGACAGCCAAGGCCGGCTTGATGTCAGCCCCGTTTCGAGCGAGCCGTGGACGATGTGGACCGAGTATTGGTTCAACGATTCCGCGATCACGCTCGGCACGAGCACGCGCCCCGCGTCGGGCGTATCGAGCCGAAAGATCCGGCTGATCAAGCATCCCTCCCAAGTCGTCTGGGCAACCGACGCACTCGATGAGTTCCCGCGGCATCAGAATCGACCGAGCTCTCGCCGCGGATCCCCGGGCGAGCCGAACACGCCCTCGCTCGGGCTCAACAACTTCCTTTTCGGCGATCAGAGCATCCGGATGATCCAGATCAGCGATTATCGTCCGCCGGAGGCCCGGGACATCTACGGTGCTTCTGGCCCGTTCTACAACTGGGGGCACGCGTACGGCTCCAATCACTGAGGCGGCTTGTTGGAGAAATACACAGTGCGAGAGCTTCTTTCCCAAAAGCCCTGGATTGGCATCGTGGTCGCCATCGCGCTGCTCGGTGGGTCGATTGCCATCCTAACCCGCAGCGGTACCGATGATCCTTATTCGACTGAACGGCTCACGCAGGATGTGACGATCGTCTTCTCGGACACCGGCGAGGAGATCCAGATGCCCCGAGGCCGTTTCGAGGTCGTCCTGTGGGAGCGGCAGGGGCAGATCAACCCCGCGGAGGGAATCCCCAACCCGAAGACAGGAAAGCTGACCGGTTTTCCGAAGAAAAAGGCTGAGTGGGATGAGGTTGTCGCAAGGATCAACGCGGAGAAGGCGAAGAAGCGATAGCCGGCGTACCACGGGGGTTCGCCGGCTCAGGTCCACGAATCTTCGTTATACTCACATCCGGAAACCGATTGCTTAGCAGTCGCCGTCCCACGCGGCGAAGAACAGGATTACGTCGTCCCCGTCCACGAGCGAGTCGCCGTTGGCATCAGCAAGTAAGTTGCTTGTGTCCCACGCGTCAAAGTAGGCGATGACGTCGTCCCCGTCCGTTCCACCGTCGCAGTTCACATCCCCGGTGCAGTGGGCTGCGAGATAGGCTTCCGAATCGTCGCTATCGACGACCATGTCCAAGTCATAGTCCAGGTTTATGTCGTAGCCCACTTGCCCTAGCGCAACCCCCGCTACGGAGCAGTTCATGATGGCCTGCCGGTCCGTCCAGCAGACCACGCCATCACCGTTCACATCACCCCGATGGTCCATCTGGCCGTCCTCATCGCTGTCTACCAAGGACGACTCCAGTTCGTACATCAGGCCGCTGCTGCCGCTCGGCGCTTCGAAGTTGGACGCGAAGGTGATGGTCGTAACCCCCGCTTCTTCAAGTACTTCAACATCGAGGTTGTCATCCCACGCGCCAGCGGTAGTCACCGCCCCGCTCGCACTTACGATCAAGACTCCTTGCGACGCCGGCTGGCCAAGCCAACCGCCCACACTCGACCCACTTTGCAGCACGAACAGGGGACCTGTGCCGCCGGTATAGCCTGTGCCAAGCGAAACACTTCCCGCCAAGGTGTGAGTTCGCGTCACGGAGTTGCTTCCGCAAATATTCAGTTGTACCCAGCTTGGCGCATATACCGTGGGCAGGATGGTCAGTCCTCGGGCCGAGGCGTCGCTCCACAGGAGCGATGACATGATCAGGGTGTGCGAGGTAGTCTTGTTGCCTTGACTTGTCGCAAACTGGAATTGGGTGCTCGCCCCGTCCTCTGGCCGCAGTAGATAAGGCCGTGCACACGCGGCCAGCCCGTTTTGGAATGGGTCCACTGATGCGCCTCCCGCGATCTCCAACTCACTGCAGAGATCTCCGGTCAAACCGTGCAAACCTGGATCGGTTGGCAACGAAAAGTGAGGCGCGGACCAAGGCAAGCACGGCTGCGATCCCTCGGTTCGCGCGCAGCTATAAAGACACTGTGCGGTAGGCAAACATGCTGCTGGCATCGGTGCACCGGGACAACTCGCGCAGGGATCGCTGGCGAATTGGTACAAGAAGCCAGTCTCGACAAATACCCGCATCGTCCCGCCCGATACATCGCACTGGGCAAATGCGGAAGCGCCCGTGAGGGCGAGTAGTGACACGGCGCG
>JBEIUO010000095.1:0-7308 GCA_040374335.1 Phycisphaeraceae bacterium | reverse complement strand
CCGCGCGGCGCTCCCAGTCGGCGCACGATCTCTCCCGCGCTGTCGCGCACGGTCAGGAAGAACTCCGGCTCAATCTCGTTCCGCTCCGCGCGGAACTCATCCATGGTCGGATACTCCCAGTCCGGCTTCTCCTGGCGCTCGTTCCGCAGTTCGCGCAGCGTGGGTGTCTTGTCCTTGATATGAAACGTGAAGGTCGCCCCGTACGCGGGGTTTGGCGCGGTCCAGTACGTCGCCCCCGACCACCCGCGCCCCCCGTACCCCAGCCGCGACCGCGTCGGGAAGCTCATGGCCGGCTTGATGGGGAAGAACGCCGCGGGCTTGAGCAGCAGTTCATCGCTCGCCGCGCGAAGTGGCGCGTAGTTGTCCACGATGTAGATCCCGCGTCCGAACGTCCCGAGCACGAGGTCGTCCTCGCGGCGTTGGACGTCGATATCGCGCACGGCGATGGTCGGCAGACCGCCTATCTTGATCCACTTCTTGCCGCCATCGAGCGTGTAGTACGCCCCGTACTCCGTGCCGACGAACAGCAGGTTCGGCAGCTTGTGGTCTTCGACGATCGAATGGCAGACGTTGTTCGCCGGCAGGTCGCCCGCGATCGACACCCACGTCGCGCCCTTGTCGGAACTCTTGAACAGGTACTGCTTGAAGTCCCCGTTCTTGTGCCCGTTGAAGGCCGCGTACACCACGTTCTCGTCGTGGCGCGATGTCTCCAGGTCGCTGACGTACGTCAGGTCCGGAACGCCCTCGATCTTCTCCACCTTCCGCCAGTTCTCGCCGCCGTCCTCGGTGATGCTTATCAGCCCGTCGTCGGCACCAACGTAGATCAGTCCCTCTCGCATCGGGCTCTCGCTCAAGGACACGCAGTTCCCGTAGATCGAAGTCGAAAGGTGCTTGTCCACCGCCTCGGGCTTCTGGATCTTCCCCATCACCGGCAGCGTGTTGCGATCGATCCCGCGCGTCAAGTCCCCGGACACCGCGCGCCACGAGTTGCCCCGATCGTCCGACCGGAAAAGCCGGTCACCCGCGAAGTACAGCCGTTCCTTCTTGTGCGGCGAAATCAGCAGCGGCGAGTCCCAGTTGAAGACGTACGGGGCCTCTCCCGGCTTGTGCTGTGGCTGGATGCTCACCGACTCCCCGCTGTTGCGGTCGTACCGAACCAGCACGCCGTGCTGCAACTGCCCGTACACGATGTTCGGGTCCTCGGGATCGATCGCCGGTTCGAACCCGTCGCCCCCGATCACCACGAACCAGTTCTCGTTGCCGTTCCCCACGACATCCGTCGTCCGCGAAGGCCCTCCGATGGTACTGTTGTCCTGCGTCCCGCCGTACACGTTGTAGAACGGCGTCGCGTTGTCGCACGCCACCCGGTAGAACTGCATCACCGGCAGGTTCTCGAAGTGCCGCCACTGGCCCCCTCGATCAAACGTCTCGTACACGCCGCCGTCGCACCCCGCCACCATGTGTCGCGGATTCTGCGGATCGATCCACAGCGCGTGGTTGTCCACGTGCTTGTCGCCCCCCTCGATGCTCCGCCATGTCGCGCCCCCATCCACCGACATCTGCAGGTACGTGTCCATCGAGTACAGCCGGTCCACCTCCACCGGATCACAGAACAACTCGTTGTAGTACTGCGGGCTCGTCGCCATGTACGAACTGCGGTGCTGCCACGTCTCCCCACGATCCGTAGATCGGTAGATCCCGCCGCCCTCCGACGCGTTGCAGATGCAGTAGAGCACGTCCGGATTCGCCGGCGAAATCGCGATCCCCGGCCGTCCCTTGTCACCACCCGGCAACCCGCTGTCGATCCGCCGCCAGGTCGAGCCCCCGTCCGTGCTCTTGTACACGCCCGATTCCGGCCCGCCGTTCACCAGCGTCCACACGTGCCGCCGCCGCTGATACGCCGTCGCGTACATCGTCTGCGGGTCGCGCGGATCAAACCGAACCTCGCTCACGCCCGTCTCGTCGCTGATATGAAGCACCCGCTCCCACGTCTTCCCGCCGTCCGTCGTCCGGTACAGCCCCCGCTCCCCACCGCTCTTCCACAGCGGCCCCATCGCCGCGGCAAACACCGTGTCGCTCTTGCGCGGGTGCACCGCGATCATCCCGATGTGCTCGCTCTCCTTGAGCCCCACGTTCTCGAAACTCTGGCCCCCGTTCCGCGAGACGTACACGCCGTCGCCCCACGACACGCTCCGCTGGCTGTTGTTCTCACCAGTCCCCACCCACACCACCGACGGATTCCGCGGGTCCAGCGTCACACACCCGATCGAATACGACCCGTACCCATCAAAGATCGGCGAAAACGTGTGACCCGCGTTGGTCGTCTTCCACACCCCGCCCGACGCCACCGCCACGTACCACTCGCTGTGGTCCGCCGGATTCACCGCGATGTCCCCCACCCGCCCCGACATGATCGCCGGCCCCACCAGACGCGCCGAGATGCACCCGAACGTCCCGCCGTCCAGCTTGCTCATCGGGCTCTCGGGAACCACCGCAGCCTCGGCCGGCTTCTCCGCAGGCTGGCTCTCCGCAGGCTGCGTCTCCGCGGGCTTCACCTCCCCCGCCTGCCCCTCCTGGCCCAGCGCTCGCCCCGCCATCAACCACAGCACCAAACCCGCGCCGGCAATCATCCTCGTCATGCGATGCTCCCGCAGTTCACCCACGCCGCCGCGATCGTCGCGGCCCGCGTGCGCGGGAGCATCCTAATCGACTTTCACGCCGCCCGCTTCAGCACGCTCACACGCCCCGCCACCAGCGCGGGCACCGGGCGAACGCCCCGTCTCCTCCCCATCCCAAGCCCCAGCGACGACACACTCACCGCCATCCCCAGCACCGCGAACGCCGCATCCCGCGGCCTCACCACCGACATCGGGCCCGACCCCGCCATATACCCCTGCCGCAGCCGCTTCTCAGCGCCCACCTCCGCGCGCAGCGACGCACGCGACTCCAGCGTCATCCGATCCCACGCCTGCCCCGCAGCGACCACCGCCGCCGCCGGCATCTCCCGCGGATTCGCCCCGCCCATCACCAGCACCTTCTCCTCCGTGTTCAGTTCACCGCTCGCCACCAGCCGCGCACTCTCGCGCTCGGTGATCGCCATCAGCACATCCTGATCGCTGGCCCTCGCCCGCTCGACGTGGGCCGAGCAGAACGTCCCCATCACCGTCGCCAGGCAACACACCACGCCCGCGCCCGCCACTCCCGGCACCCTCAGCGGCGCAGGCCGAACCGCCAGCAACGCGCCCGCCGCGCCCAGCAGCCCGCACACCGCTCCCGCGGCACCCGCGTGCGCCTCGGGCGCAAACACGGACCCGATGACCCCCAGGCAGCCGCCGGCCATTGCACCAAGTGTCGCACGCACGAGCATGGAACCCCCCCTGCGAGGGCACAACCCCCCGCACCATGGACTGTGCGATTCAACCGCGGCCCGTGCACGGGTGTTTCCCCGCAACATCCCCCGCCTGTACCACCTGTACGGCCTGCGAGGGCGACTCACGCCCACACGCCGCACCTCCGCGCTCACGCCCGCTTCGCCGCCTCCCCATCCACCGACACAAACGACATCACAACCCACCCCACCATGATGAACGCCGCCGCCGAGAAAAACGGCCACGAAACCCCAACATGATCGTACAACACCGTTGCCAGCAGCGGCCCCACCACCAACCCCAGGCTGCTGATCGACTGCGTCGCCCCCATCGCAATCCCCTGCGCCCGCTCACCCGCCGCTTTCGACACCATCCCGCTCAAGTTTGGCCCCGCCAGCCCCATCCCCAGCGCCGCCAACGCCAACGCCCCCAGCATCCCCCACGCGGTCCCCGGCACCGGCAACAACGCAAACCCCGCCGCCGCCACCGGCAGCATCAGCATCACAATCGTGCGGTCCTTCACGAGCTTCGTCACCACGCGCAGCAAGCCACCCTGCACAATGATCGCGATCACCCCCATGAACGCGAACATCAACTCCGCCTTCTGCTCCGTAAACGCAAACCGCTCCTTCGCGTAAATCCCCAGACTCGACCTCAGCTCCGCGTGCGCGAGCCCCAGCGCGCCGATCACACCCAAAAACATCGGCACCCGCGGCATCGCGAACGCCTTCGCCAGCCCCGCCATCGGATTCAGCGTCCCAATCGACATCCGTCCCTTCGTCCTCAACTCCGGCGGCAGCGTCTCCGGCAGCTTCCACGCCACCAGCGCCGCCGTCACCAGCGCCAGACACCCCGCCGCGTAGATCGGCGCCATCCGCCCCATCACCGCCAGCCCCGCGCCCAGCGCCGGCCCGAGCGTGAACCCCAGCCCAAACGCCGCCCCCATCAACCCGAACGTCTTCGCCCGATCCTGCGGCGGCGTGATGTCCCCGATGTACGCCTGCGCCGTCGAGACATTCCCGCCCGTCGCCCCATCGAGCAACCGCGCCGCCACCAGCAACCAGAACACGTCCGCGCTCGCGAACACGAAGTACCCGATCGCCGTGCCGATCAGGCTCACGATCAGCACCGGCCGCCTTCCGAATCGGTCCGACAACGCCCCCAACACCGGCGACGCCAGGAACTGCGCCACGGAATACGCCGACGTCAGGATCCCCACCCGCAGCGCGCTTTCGCCAAACTGCTCCGTGATGTACGGCGTCAGCGGCGCAATCAGCCCCACCCCCATCATGTCCAGAAAGATGATGCCGAAAATCAGCGCCGTCGCCGTCTTGCGATCCGGTACCGCCACCACCGCCGCTTTGGCTGGCTCTTCGTGCACGCGTGGAGCGTAGTCCACACCCGGCACAACCCGCACCCCCCTGCTACCTTCTTCCTATGCCCACGCCCCGCCTCGCCCTTCTCGCGCCCGCCATCCTGACCGCAGCCGCCGCAGCTCAGCACAGCCAACCCGCCACCCTCCGCCCCGACTCCGCCCGCTGGACCCTCACCCTCCCCGCCGACTGGGAGTTCGCGCCCGACGACATCGTCCAGCAAATCAACGCCGAAACCCAGGCCCAGGGAATCGCTGTCACCTACATCGCCGGTATCACCCTCACCGATACCAGCGGCCCCTACGCCCTCGTGCAGGGCGTCGGCCCTCTCCCCCCCGGCCTCACCGCCGATCAGATCCGCAACCTCGTTGGCACCGGGCTCGCCGCCGGCTTCGACCAAGCCAAAGAGAAACTCGCCGACTCCCTCTCAGACGTCGCCGCGCAATCCACCTCACTCGACGTCCAACGCGCCCAGCTCCGCGCCCGCGGCACCATCACCAACGCCGACGGCTCCAAGCTCGAACTCATGTCCGTCGCGCACTTCGGCACGCTGCAATCCGTCTTCATCCACTGCTACGCCCCCCCTGAGCTCTTCGAACAGTCCCTCCCCCGTTTCGAAGAACTCAACGCCGGTCTCGCGTTCGATCCCGGCTTCCAGCTCACCATCGCCCAAACCGCGCAACCGACCAACCCTCGCCCACCTGTCGCCCTCATCGCCGGGGTCACCACCGCCATCATCACCGGCATCCTCGTCTTCATCCGCCAACGCAAGAAGGCCGCTCCCCACGCCTGAACCACCCGACCTGCGCATCACCACCACCATGCTTCACCCCAGCCGCCGCCACGTGCTCCTCGCGTTCCCCGCCGGCCTCGCGGCACTCGGCCTCGCTCCTCACGCATCCGCCGCGAATCACGAGCCCACCGACATCTGGCCCGACTTCCCGCAGCAACCCCGTTCCCTCGCCGCGGAGATCGTCGGCGCCGCTCATCGCGACATCGACCGAGTCCGATCCCTGCTCGACGCCCATCCCGCCCTCGTCAACGCCTCGTGGGACTGGGGATTCGGCGATTGGGAAACCCCCCTCGGTGCCGCGAGCCACACCGGCCGACGCGCAATCGCTGAGTTGCTCCTCGAGCGCGGCGCACGCCTCGACATCTTCGCCGCAGCCATGCTCGGCAACCTCGACGCCGTCCGCGCCATGATCGACGCCGCCCCCGGCGTCCAGCGAGCCCCCGGCCCCCACGGCATCACGCTCCTCGCCCACGCAAAGGCCGGCGGTGATGCGGCACAAGCCGTCGTTGATTATCTCACCACCCGTGGCGACGCCGACACCGGCCCGACCATCGCCCCGATCGGCGACGAAGCCCGTGCCAGCATCGCCCGCACCTACACCACCGCCTCCGGCACCGAGTTCCGGATCCGGTTCGAGAAGAACAACCTCGATTTCGTCATGAACGGCTCGCCCCGCCGACTCCATCACCTCGGCAACGGCGCGTACTTTCCTTCAGGCGCACCAGCGGTCACGTTCCGCTTCGCAGAGGGCGTCGTGACCATCACCGACCACGACCTGGTCGTCACCGCGACCGCCCAGTAGCCGACCCCTGTTGGGTCCCCCCACACACATCCACCTCGCCCATCACTTCACATCCGCACCCACCGGCTCTGTGTCCCTGTAGTACGCCCGGAGCCGCGACAATTCTTCTTTCATCCTTCGCACAACTCCCGCGTGCCCCGGATCTTCATACATGTTTCTTACTTCCTCCGGGTCCTCCTTCAGGTCGTACAACTCCCACGCCTCCACCGTCCCGTAGAACCGGATCAGCTTGTACCGCTCCGTCCTCACCCCGTAGTGCGCCGCCACCGTGTGCGGCTCACCCGATTCGTAATAGTGGTAGTACATGCTCTCCCGCCACCCCTCCGCACGCTCCCCACGAAGCAGCGGCCGCAGCGATTCCCCCTGAATCTCGTGCGGCACCTCACCCCGCCCCACCCCCGCGTAATCCATGAACGTCGGCGCGTAGTCAATACCCAGAGCCAGGCGATCACACACCGCCCCCGCCGCCACTTCCCGCGGGTACCTCACAATCAACGGCGACCGCAGCGACGGCTCGTACATGAACCGCTTGTCGTACCACCCGTGATCCCCGAGAAAGAACCCCTGGTCCGACGTATACACCACCACCGTGTCCTCGCCCAACCCCTGCGCATCCAGAAACTCAACCAACCGCCCAACGTTGTCGTCGACCGACTCCACGCACGCCAGATAGTCCTGCATGTATCGCTGGTAGTTCCACACCTTCAGGTCACGCCCGCTCAACCCCTCGGGCGCATCAAACTTCACATCACGCTTCGTAAGGTGCCGCTCCACCGTCATCGTCTGCCGCCACGCCGCCCCGCTCCTGGTCGCGTAGTCATCATCAAACGTCGCCGGCAGCGGGATCGTCCGCCCACGCCACGCCGCCGCGTGCTTCTCGTCCGGATCCCACGACCGATGCGGCGCCTTCAAATGACAGAACAGAATGACCGGCCGCGTCCGATCCCGCGATGAAATCCACTCGATGCTCTT
>JBEIUO010000630.1:0-2504 GCA_040374335.1 Phycisphaeraceae bacterium | reverse complement strand
GGGCGGAAATTCTGCCGCTTCGTTGCCCCGTCGAATGTCCGGCGTCGCATGCCCCTACGCCATGCGTACACCAAACACCATCGTCGCCCTCGCCGGGCTTGCCGTTGCTTCCTGTTCCGCGTTCGGACAGTGTTCGCCGCCGTTTGTCGTCACCGACTTCGGCATCGAGCAGCCGAACCTCGCGCTCAACGGCAGTGCGCAGGTCAACGGCACTCGCTTGGTGTTGACGCCGAGCACGTCGGGTCAGGCGGGTTCGGCGTGGTGGGTGAACCCGGTCACGATCCGCGACGGGTTCTTCTCGCAGTTCGTCTTCACGCTCGACGGTAGCTCGGACGGCATCGCGTTCGTGATTCAGACGGACGGCCTGGGCGCGTTGGGTGATACCGGGAGCGGGCTTGGGTACGCGGGGATCCCGCGCTCGCTCGCGATCGAGATCGACACGTTCTCCTTCGGCGGCGCGTTCGAGCTCGAGGCGGATCACGCGAGCATCTTCACGCAGGGCGTGAACGCGAACGACTCCTCCGACTTCGGTTACCTGAACTGGGGCCCGATCCCGTTCGACGTGAACGACGGGCAGCCGCACCTGGCGGAGATCCGCTACGACGGGACCACCATCGAGTTGCTCATCGACGGCTCCTCGATCACCGGCATCGCCGTTGACCTCGAGGACATCCTCGGCACCTCGATCCTGGATCCCAACGGGTGCGCGTACGTCGGGCTCACGGGCGCCACCGGCGGCGCGGTCGCCGAGCAGGCGATCGAGTCGTGTCGATCAACGATCTGGTTCCCGCGCCGTGCGGCACGAATCTCAACTTCACTGGCCTTGGAGCGCAGGGGTGGATCACGCAGGGGTCGTCGGGGTTTGAGGGGACGGAGCTGGTGCTCACGCAGGCCGTCAGCGGGCAAGCGGGCGCGGCGTGGTGGGGAGACACGGTGCGGCTCCGCGACGGGTTCGAGGTCGAGTTTGACTTCGTGCTCGATGGTACCGGCGACGGGATCGCGATGGTGATCCAGTCCGAGGGTCTGACTGCACTGGGCGCGGGCGGTAGCGGGCTCGGCTACGGGTCCAACGGCGACCCGGGCATCACGCGCTCGGTCGCGGTGGAGTTTGACACGTTCTCGTTTGGTCCTCCGTCCGAGACAGCCGAGGACCACGTCGCGGTGCACACACAGGGCGTCGGAGAGAACAGTCCGGATGACTCGGCCGCGCTCGCCGTCGCGGAGCTCGGCTTTGACCTCAACGACACGGGGCCGCATACCGCGCGAGTGCGGTACCAGGACGGGACGATGACCGTGTTCGTCGACGGTGCGGAGATGATCTCTACCGCGGTCGATCTCGAATCGATCCTCGGGGACAGCATTCTCAATCCGTCCGGGTGCGCGTACCTTGGGTTCACGGGTGGCACGGGCGCGGCGGTGGGCCGCCAGGCGATCCAGAATCTGCGGTTCACGACGGATCTTGGTGGCTGCACGTCAGTGGATTTCACGCAGTTCGTCAGCTGGTCGTCCCCTGTCGAGGTTGGGTCACGTGTTGAGTGGACCTTCAACGGCACGGGCTCGGGGCCGCTCTCGTGGTTCTGGCGGTTGGACGGCGTCGACGTCGTGGACGGCGGCGCGATCAGCGGCGCGGGGACGCGGACGCTCGTCATCGATCCCGTCGGCCCGGAGCACGCGGGACAGTGGGACTACGGCCTTTTCAACGACTGCAGCGGCATCGGCACCGGGTTCTTCCTCGATGTTATCGAACCCTGCATCGGCGACTACACCCGCGACGGCGGGGTCGACGGTGACGACGTGATCGCGTTCTTCGCGGACTGGGATCTGGGCCTCATCGAGGCGGACGTGACGCGTGACGGCGGCGTTGACGGAGATGATGTGATCTTGTTCTTCGAACGCTGGGATAGTGGTTACTGAGTACGCGGTGGGGTCCTTACGATGGGACTGACCATTCCCACGGAGGATCATCCATGCGACTCACCTGTCTCCTCGCGGCCGCGACGTTCGGGGTAACGGCTTCCGGTGCTCACGCGCAGGAGGTGACGCACGATCTGGTGCTCTGGCTGAAGGCCGATGCGGGCGTGACGGTTGAGGGCGGCGTGATTGCCGCGTGGGCGGACTCATCTCCCGCCGGCCACCACGCGGGCCAGATCAACGGGTTCCAGCGAGCGACGCTGGTCCCGGCGGCGATCAACGGGATGCCCGCCGCGAGGTTCGACGGCGACGACTTCTTTGACTTGACGGGGCAGGTACTGACGTCTGATCGGTACACGATCGTTTCGGTCGTGAACGACCTGCGGTTGGACGGTGGGTTCAAGGAGGTCTTCTCGAACTGGGCGTTCTCGAACACGCTGACGTCGGTGTTCTTCGGGACGACTGCGTTTGATCCGGTTGGCGTCGACAGCACTCGGGCGCGGCTCACCGACGATGTCGGCGGCGCGAACCAGGGGCAGGGTGGCGTGGGCGCGATCGTGAATCGATCGAATCACTTCATCTTCACCGGCGTC
>JBEIUO010000054.1:0-8700 GCA_040374335.1 Phycisphaeraceae bacterium | reverse complement strand
GTGCTGGTCGGGTATGCGAAGGCGGCGAGGGGGCTTCGCGCGGCGCGGTGTCGGGTGTTCGCGACGGCTGCGGTGCGGGACGCTGCCAACGGCGGCGCGTTTGTGCGTGCGGTGCGGCGGAAGACCGGGCTGGAGGTGACGGTCCTGAGTGCGCTGGACGAGGGGCGGTACGCGTTTCGGGGTGCGGCGGAGAAGTTCGGGCTTGGGGAAGAACACGGGGCGGTCTGCGATCTGGGGGGCGGGAGCCTTGAGGTGGTGCGGAGCGAGCGGGGGTTCATCGTCGCGAACCAGAGCGTGGAGCTGGGTGCGCTGCGGCTGATGGAGCGGTTTGGCGGTGCGGCGAGCGCGGCGGGGAAGCGGTACGGGGCGATGCTGCGGCACGTGCGGTCGGTGCTGGGGGGGGACGTTGAGAAACCCGCGCGGCCGGTGACGCTGATGATCGGGTCGGGCGGTGGGTTCGGCGCGAGCGCGAGCATGGCGAGCGAGGCGAGTCCTACGCGGCCGGTGAAGCGTGAGGTCGTGGTGGAGCAGTTGGCGCGGATGCGGTCGATGAGCCCGGAGGAGCGGGCGTCGGTTCCGGGTCTAGAGCCGCGACGCGCCGACATCATCGTGCCCGCGTTGTGCGTGGTGAGCGAGTTGATGCGGCATCTGCGGGCCGAGGAGTTTGTGCTGCACGCGAGCGGGGTGCGGGACGGGATGGTGATGGAGGCGATTGATGAGATCAGCGCGCCGGCGAAGGGCGTAGGTCTTGTGGGCGCGGCGTACGCGCTCTCGGCCCAGTGTCCGGAGGAACTCACGCACTGCACGCACGTACGCGATCTCGCGTTGCAACTGCACGCGTCGCTGGAGGGGACGAGGGCCGGCGGTGGGTGGGGCGGGCTTCGCGGGAGGGCGATGCTGGAGGCGGGGGCGTTGGTGCACGATGTGGGAGTGGTGGTGGACTACAAGAGCCATCATCTGCACAGCGAGAACATCGTGAAGCAGGCGCGGATGCCGGGGTGGACCGAGCGTGAGCGGCGGATCGTGTCGCTGCTCGCACGTCATCACCGCAAGGATCCCGCGAAGGCGGGCGCTGCCGGTCTGCGGGGGATGAAGCCCGGGGATGCGCAGATGGTGCTGCGGCTGGGCGCGATTCTGCGGGCGGCGGATGCTCTGGACCGTTCGCACGAATCGCGGGTTCGTTCGCTCGAGATGCGACGGGGGGCCGATGGGGAGTGGGAACTTGTGATCCGCGCGAAGCGAGGGATCGGGCCGGAACTGGCTGCGTTCTGGAAGAAGGGTGAGCCGCTGCGGCGGATGCTCGGCGGCTCGCTGCGATCGGTGGTGGTCCGCTAGCGGCGGGGGCCCCCTCGGGGGGGAATCGCTCGGTGCGGATCAGGAATGCCGGAGGAGGGACTTGAACCCACACTCCCTGTTATGGGAAGCGGATTTTGAATCCGCTGCGTCTGCCATTTCGCCACTCCGGCGGGTGTGGCCCCAAGCATAGCCGGGAAACCGGGGGTTGTGCTACTCGATTGCCTCGTTGATCTGGGCGTTTGACCAGACTTTCTGGACGTCGTCGAGATCTTCGAGGGTTTCGACAAGGTCGAGGAAGTTCTTGGCGTTTTCACCGGCGAGGACGGAACTGGTATCTGGGAGGAGGACGAGGCCGGCTTCGACGATGGTGAACTTGGCCGCGTCGATGGCGGGCTTGAACCGGCCGAAGTCGTGGGCTTCGCAGAGGAGCGTCCAGATGGGTTCGTCGGGATCGTCGGGGGCCTGGACGTCAACGGCACCGGCCTCGATGGCGGTTTCCATGACCTTCTCTTCGGTGAGGCCCTTGCCCTCGATGACGACCTGGCCGCGCTGGTGGAACATGTACGCGACGCACCCGGTGCTGCCGACGTTTCCGCCGTAGTCGGTGAACGCGTTGCGGACGTCGGTGATCGTGCGGGTGCGGTTGTTGGTGAGGGCGTCGACGATGATCGCGACTCCCCCTGGTCCGTAGCACTCGTACCGCACGTTCTCGTAGCTTTCGGTATCGCTGCCGAACGCGCCCTTCTGGATTGCGCGCTCGATGGTGTCGCGCGGCATGTTGGCGTAGCGGGCCTCGTCGATGGCGTATCGGAGGGAGAGATTGCTATCGGGATCGGCCCCGCCGTTTCTGGCGGCGACGATGATTGCGCGGCTGACCTTCGACCAGACCTTGCTGCGCCGCTTGTCGACGACCGCCTTGCGGTGCTTGACCTTGCTCCACTTGTTGTGTCCTGCCACGGTCCGCTCCCAACATCAAGACGAAGAAATGCTAATGCCCGGGTGCCGCGAGGCCACCGAGCTCCGGGTTTGCGCCGCCCTCGGCCGCCGAGAGCTTCTTGCGTGCACGGTCGCTGATCTCGGAGAATCGTGCGGTTTCGGCCTCGGTGAGGCCTCTCTGCCGGCCCGCGCCGATCTCGAAGTCGGCCTCGATCACCGCTTTCTTCCAGTAGTCGACGGCCTCTGCTTTGCGATCGGCCTTCCAGTGGATGTCGCCGGCGTGGTCGAGGACCTCGGCGCTGGGGCTCTTGCCTTCGCCGACTGCCATCTTGATCAGTGTGAGTGCGCCGACGATGCGGGTGCCGTTGCGGTCGTAGTCCTCGATGTGTCCCTGGAGGTACCGGAGCCACGCGACGGAATCGATGACGCTGGCCTCGTCGGGGAGCACCGTGATCGCGATCTCGAGGAGTCGTTCTCCCTCGGCGAGGTCTTCGCCGGATTCGACGAGGGAGTAGCCGAGGTTGTTGGCGGACCAGCCGTGCGCGGGATTCAGCGTGAGAGCGAGCTTGTAGAGCGAGCGGGCGTCGGCTTCCTGATCGCGTGAGGCAAACCTGAGCGCGAGGAAGTACGCGAGCTCTGCGCGAAGGCCGTCGCCCTCGCTCGCGGTGCGGGCGGAATCGGGATCGATCCGCTCGAGCACTGTGCGCCAGGCCGGGAGAGGCACGATGGTCCGTACGACGCGATCCGCGTCCTCGAGCGTGCCGCGAAGACCGACTTGCTGCACAACTGCCGCGACGAGATCGGGCGTCGGCTTGGGGTGCGTGTTCGTGTATTCTTCGAGGAATCGCAGGGCGACGGAGACTTCCGCGGCCTCGGCGATCCACCGGTAGCACTGGTTGACGGCGGGGTCTTCGAGGTCCGGCTGGAGCGTGCCCAGGTCGCGCACCGCGCGAGTGATCATCGCCTGTTCGCGGGGCAGCCCGCGAGCGAGGACTTCAAGCCTCACGACGTGCACGCTCGGCGGCAGCGAAACCTTGCCGTCGATCACGCGGGTGAACAACGCGGAGACGGCGCGGCAGGCTGCCTCGCCCTTCGCGACGACGCTCTCGCCGCTGAGACGACCGAGCGCCTGACCGATCCGCACCAGAGACTCGGGGGGCAGTGGTGTGCCTTCGGGGAGCATGGAGCCCAGCCTCGACGCAGCGGATTCAAAGTCACCTCTCTCGGCGAGGAACTCGAACCACTCCATCGCGACGCCGATGGTCGGGGGCGATGCTTCGAGCCGCGCCTGGGCGAGGGCGTCGGCCTCCGGGGCGCGGTCCAGCTGGTCGCGGAGGATCTGCTCGCGAAGACGGCACAGGTCCGTGACGGGCCAGCGCTCGGTTCGGAGTTTGAGCAACTCCTCGGCGCCGGCCGGGTTGCCGGTCGCGACCAGAACGCGAGCGAGCGCGGCGTTGAGCAGCGTGGACTCGGGCCGCGAGGCCAGACGGCGACGGAGCCAGCTCTCTCCGCGTGCGGTGAGCTCTGGCTCGGCCTTCGCGGCGCGTTCCCAGAGGTCCACCAGAAGCGAGAGAACCTGGGGAGACTCGTAGCTCTCTTCGACGAGCGAGGTCAACTGTGTTTCGGCCATCGACCAGAGCGAGCGGGCCATGGAGTCCTGGGCCTGCACCGTGCGGAGGACGCGGCTGGAGGGAACGTTTTGGCGGAGCGACCTGGCGGTTGCGCCGAGTTTGTTGGTGTCGGCCAGCGGGCCACCGGGGGCGTAGAGCTCGAGCATGGACTCGTACGCTGACTCATCGAACTTGTCCGCTTCGATGGCGCGGGCGAGCAGGCGCTCGCCTCCGGCGGTGTCGCCGGTGCTGACCTTCGCACGGGCGCCCGCGATGATTCGAGCAACGGGTGCGGCGTCGCCTCTGAGTTCGAGTTCCTTCAGAATGGCCGCGGCGGCTCGCTCCGAGCGTGCGCCGGACGCCCACGCGGAGGCGGCGGCGCGAAGATCGTCCGGCGTCGAGGTCGGGATTTTCTCGCAGGCGGCCAGGGCTTCTTCGTAGGCACCGGCGGCGATCGCGACCTCAGCGACGCACCGCCACTTGGCGGCGGAATCGCCGGGGATCGCCCGAGCGATCGAGAGTCCTTCCACGGGCTTGCCGAGCGCGGCGGAGAGGTACGCGCGGAGCATCCCGGCGTTGGGGCTTGCGTCGCTGGCGAGCCTCGTGATGAAGTCATCCACGCCGCGTCCGAGTGCGAGGCAGGCCGACGCGTACACGGGCGCATCTACGGGGCTTCGCGCGGTCAGCGCGACGAGCTCTCGCTCGCGCTCGGCGCCCTGATCGTCGCCGAAGCGTGCGAGCAGATCGACGACGGCGGCGCCGTCCCCCGGCCGCAGGCCGACGAGGCCGCGGAGCAACTCGATCGACGCTCGCGGACTGGCGGCCGCCGCGGCGGCACGCGTGAGCCGAGAGGCAAGAGTGGGGGAGATCGCGGCCGACGAGGCCATGTCGCGGAGACGCGTGGAGACGGCGCGGCCGACGCTCGGCAGCGAGGCGAGCGTGCCGATCGCGGCGACCTGGCGGTCGTCGATGCGTCCGTTTGAAGACGTGAGCGACTCGAGCAGGATCCGTGCCGCGACCGCCGAACGTCCGCGTGCGAGTTCGGCGCGAACCGAACGCAGCCACACGCCGACGGGGTCCACAGGATTGAGCGAAGAGGCTTCGGCGTAGTCCTTCAGTGCCGACTCGGGGTCACCGAGCCTGCACGCGAGGTCACCCGCCCGCGTCCAGAGTTCCGGGCGCTTGCGGAACACTTCCGCCAACTCCGGGCGGAAGCGGCTGTACGCGAGCGAACCGAACGGGGTGCTCAGTGCGCCCGTGAGGGCCTCGCGCGCGGCACGGAGCGAACCTGCCGCGGCGAGCGCGTCGGCGAGATCGATCTTCACCAGCACGCCGAGATCCGACTCGGCCTTCATGTCGGGGGCGTCGATGGCGAGCAGCAGCGACTTCACGGCCCCGTCGGCCTGCTTCGCGCGGAGCGCCTCGCGACCGATCATCCAGTGCGCGACGGCCTCGTTCAGCCCCAGCGACACGGCCTTGGTGAACGATCCGATCCCGTTCTGCCTGCGGCCCGCGCCGAACTGTGCTTCGCCCAGTGCCCGCCAGATTTCCGCGGCGTCCGGGTCGATCTTCGCCGCCGCTTCGAGATCTTCGATTGCCTCCGCGGGCTTGCGGTCGGCGAGCTTCAGTCTGCCGGAGGAGTACAGGTGCAGGGCTTCGGTGTCCGCGGGCCGGACGACTCGTTCGATCGGTTGATGCTGGGCGCGAAGGAGTGTGAGCGTTTCCTCGAGCGAGCGGGTCGCCTTCGTGCCCGGGGCCAACTCGGCTGCGGGGAGCGCGGCGGGGATGCCGGTCTCGTTCCACGCTTGCGGCGGGAGGGCGAGGGCGAGTTCGTCGGGACGTGAATCCTGGGACGCCTCGAGCGCGGCGAGCGGATCCGTCGGTGCGCCAGGGGCTGAAGGCGTGGTGGTATCGGCGTCGGGCGAGGCACGCTGCGCACAGCCGCCGACCATTGCCGCGCCGGACACCAGCGTGAGGATGAGCGGGAGGGAGAGGCCTGGGGCACGCATCAGTCAGCCTCCAGTCTTGCCTTTGGCCTTGGTCTTCTTGGCGGTCGCAGGCTTCGCGGGCTTTGGCTCGGCCTTCTTCGGCGCGGGCTTGACGGGGATCTCGACGGGTGGAGCCGGGGCGCGTTTGTCTCGCTTGGGGGTCTGGCCCTCATCGTCGGACCAGGCCTGGAGCGATGCCGCGGCCTGCAGCGTTTCCTCGGCGTGGATGTTGCGCTCGAGGAAGGTCGTGGCGCTGTGAACGTCGTTGGCTTCGTCGAGTATGCCCTCGGTGGCGAGGAGGTCTCGGAGTCGCTCATCGACGGGGACGGCGTGAACGTGGAGTTCGCCGAGGAGCACGCGGTGCGAGGCGAAGACCGGGACGCCTTCGAGCGATTCGAGGTAGGCCTTGGCGTCGCGTTTGGACACGTCGACGAGGTGGCCGAGGGAGACGCCGTGCTGCCGGCGGTAGATGTCGTGGAGGGCGGCGCGGAGGCGACGGGCCCGCTCCATCGCGAGGGGGAACTTCTCACCGAGGACATCGACGATCTCGTCGTCGATGGCTGCGCGGAGGTCGTTGTAGTCGACGAACGCCTCGTGGAGTCGCTTGAACGCGGCCTTGGCCTGGTTCGAAGAGGCCTCCCACATCAGGATGGAGTACACGAGTTCGTCGACGATCGCTTCCCGCGCCGGAATGTCCGGCCCGCTGATGCGGCAGGGCTTCTGGGCGTCGTACTTCGAGCGAAGACGCTTGAGCAGGCCGGCCAGCTTCTTGGAGGGATCGGCGGGGCTCACTCGGCGGTCTCCTCTGTTCCCTTGGGCTCGGCGTCCGGCGCTGGTACGCCCCGGGCGCGGAGTTCTTCCGCGGCCTTGTTGATGTCCGCGAACACGGCCGCCTGCTTCTTCAGCGAGCGGTCGATCTTGAAGATGAACTGCGGCAACTGCCGGACCCGCACGATCTCGCCGACTTCGCGCCGGATGAAGTTCGCGGCCTGCTCCAGCCCGTGGAGAACGAGTTCTTCCCGGTCCTGCGGCAGCACCGAGAACGAGATGACCGCCTGGGCCATGTCCCGCGTCACGCGGACCTCCAGGATGGTGATCAGACCCGAGATCCTCGGATCCTGAAGCCCCTTGGCGATGATCTGCTGCACGGCCCTCTGGATCGCTGCGGCGGTCTGTTCGTTCTTGTGATTCATCGGGCACCTTCTTCCGTGATTTCGCCCGCCCTGCGGCGAACCTCGGCTTCGATCTCGTCTTCGTCCTCGTCGGGTTCGGCCTCGCCGCCCCCGAACTCTCGCCCGTACAGGATCTCCCGGGTCGTGTCCCCGAGCTCGGCGTCGTGCAGGGCTCGGAGGTCGGCGGTGATCTTGTCGAGCACACCAGCGATGTGCTTGCCGTCGTTCCCGACAACCGCGATGCCCAGCCTCGCGACGGACCACGATTCGAGCATCCCGACCTCGGCCACGCTGACGTGGTGCGTCCGGTGCAGGCGGTCCTTCACGGACAGCACGACCCGGCGCTTGTCCTTGAGGGATGACGCGTCGTGTACGTGCAGTTCGAACTGGAGGATGCCCACGACCATGGATCGTCCACGCCTGTGGTCCGTTGGGCGCCGTAGCGCCCGCCGGTCACAGCGTGCGCTTCACCTCGACCTTCCGGTAACACTCGAGCACGTCGCCTTCCTTGATGTCGTCGTACCCGTCGATCTTCATGCCGCACTCCATGCCGGAGCGGACTTCCTTCGCGTCGTCCTTGACACGCTTGAGCTGCGCCAGCCGGCGGTCGTGCTCGACCACCACGCCGTTGCGGGTCACGCGGATCAGCGCGTCGCGCTGGACTGTGCCGTCGGTCACATAGCAACCCGCCACGCTTCCGACCTTCGAGATCTTGAACACGGCGCGGACATCGGCGTGGCCCAGGATCTCCTCGCGGATCTCCGGTGCCAGCAGACCCTCGGCCGCCTTGCGCAGGTCGTCCGTGATGTCGTAGATGACCTGATACGTGCGGATCTCGACGCCCTTGGACTCGGCCAACTGCCGTGCCTTGCCCGAGGGAATGACGTTGAACCCGATGACGATCGCGCGGCTGGCGTCCGCCAGCAGAACGTCGCTCTCGGTGATCCCCCCGACCGCCGCGTGGAGCACACGAACCCGGACTTCCGGGGTCTTGACCTTCTCGCACTCGATCTTGAGAACGTCCACCGTGCCCTGCTGGTCGGTCTTGAGGACGATCTTGATCTCCTTCGCGTCCGACTCGTTCGACTTGATCTGCGAGAACAGCGAGTCCAGCGTGAGCTTCGGGGTCGCGAGGGCGGCCTGACGCTCGCGGGTCCGACGCTGCTCGGCCGCGTCCTGAGCCTTGCGGAGCGAGTCGACGACGTAGAACTTGTCGCCTGCGTCGCACACCTCGTCCATACCCGAGATCTGCACGGGCATGGGCGGGAGGGCTTCACGCACGCGCTCGCCACGGTCGTTGGTCATGTCGCGGACGCGCCCGAACGCACGCCCCATCACGACGAAGTCGCCGACCTTCAGCTTGCCCTGCTGGATCAGCAGGTTCGCCACCGCGCCACGACCTTCTTCCATCTTCGCTTCGATCACGGTGCCGATGGCCGGGCCGCCGAAGTCCGCCTTCAGCTCCAGCAACTGCGCCTGATAGTCCAGGGTCTCCAGCAACTGCTGGATGCCCTGGCCGGTGGTCGCGCTCGTGCGGACCATTTCGGTCTCCCCGCCCCATTCGGTCGGGTTCAGGCCGTGCTCCGCGAGAAGGCCCAGCGTCCGCTGGACCATCGCGTCGGTTGCGTCCGGACGGTCGATCTTGTTCAGCGCCACCACGATCGGCACCTTCGCCGCCTTCGCGTGGGCGATGCTCTC
>JBEIUO010000770.1:0-1812 GCA_040374335.1 Phycisphaeraceae bacterium | reverse complement strand
CCGCTGTTGGCAGAACCGCAGCAGCGAGGTGGCGTCCGACTCGTACAGGAGCAGCCCCAGTTCAAAGTTCAGAAAGAACGACCGCATGTCCATGTTCGCCGAGCCGACCAGGGCAAACTCGTCGTCCACCGTCATGGTCTTTGAGTGCAGCACGCCCCCCTGGTGGCGGTAGATCACCACACCGGCGTTGAGCAGTTGCTCGAAGAACGACCTCGCGACCAGGTCACACACCCGCTTGTCACTCTTGTGCGGCACGACAATCTCGACCCGCACGCCCCGAAGCGACGCCAACGCCAGCGACGTAAGCAGCGATTCATCCGGCACGAAGTACGGCGTGGTGATCACCACCCGCTCACGGGCCCTGTGCAGAGCCTCGATCATCACGTCACGCATGACCGCGGTGCCCGTCCCCGGCCCGCTCGCCACCGCCTGCACCGCGACGCCGCCGGCTGACTCCGCGACCGGCATGTACTCCGAGTCCTTGAGGTTCTGCCCGGTTTCGTAATGCCAGTCGTCGAGGAACACGCACGCCAGGGAAGTCACCGCCGGCCCGCGAATGCGCACGGTCACGTCCAGCCACGCCGCGCCCCGCTTCACCATCCGCTTGCTGAGGCCGACGTGCGGGCTCACCACGTTGTGCGATCCGGTGAACGCCTCCCGCCCGTCGATCACCGTGAGCTTCCGGTGGTTCCGGAGGTCAAACCGCACGAGCCTCCGCCGCAGCGGGTTCACCGGCAGGTGATCTCGCACGTCCACCCCCGCCCGCCGCATCCGATCCGCCAACTCGTCGAACAGCGACCAACTCCCCGCCGCGTCCGCGAGCACGCGCACCTTCACCCCTCGCGCTGCGGCCCGCTCCAGTGCTTCTGCGACCCTCCGCCCCACCTCGTCGTCCTCGAAGATGAAGTACACCGCGTGCACGTGGTGCTTCGCCCCGTCGATCGCCGCGATCAGTTGCTTCTCAAACTCCAACGCGTCCGCGAGGAACTCCACGCAGTTGCCACCCAGCGCCGCCGATCCCCCCATCCGCTCCGCGACCGTCGCCACCGCGCCCTGCGAAGCCGTGAGCACAGGGGCCAGCACGCCCGCGGGATCTGTCCCCGGAGCCGTCGCGTGCAGCGCGGCGTACCGCTTCGCCCTCCGCTTCGCCATCACCGTCTCGCCGAACATGAAGTACAGCACCACCGCCGGCACCGGGATCAGCATGACCACCGTCAACCACGCCATCGTCGTCGAGGGCCGCTGCTGCCGAGCGATCACAACCGGCGCCAGGATGAGCCGCACCGCCCACTCTGCCGCGACGTAGATGAAGTACCAGCGTTCGAGCACCGTGCCTCCTTTCCACACTCTACCGCGCCCGCGCGTCTGGAACCGAACCCGACCCGGCCCTAGAGTCGGGCATGACCGACAGACGCACGCCGCGAGGCCCCCGCAAGCGGGTTACCTCCCAGGTTCCTCTCCCCCTCTGGCAGGCCGCCGTGGCGTTCGCGGCCCGGGCCCACCGCCACCAGATCCGCAAGGACGGGGCCACCCCGTACGTCTCCCACGTCTATCGGGTCGCTCTCACTGTCTCGCAGGTCTTCGGCTGCAGCGACGAAACCGTCCTCGCCATCGCGCTCCTGCACGACACGATCGAAGATACCACCACCGACTACGACGATATCCACGAACGCTTCGGCCAGACCGTCGCCGATGGCGTCGCCGCCCTCACCAAGAACATGGCCCTCCCCGAGCCGATCCGCGAACCCGCCTACGACCAGCAACTCGCCGCCGCGCCGTGGTACGTCCGCCTCGTCAAGCTCGCCGACGCCT
>JBEIUO010000576.1:0-2748 GCA_040374335.1 Phycisphaeraceae bacterium | reverse complement strand
GTGCGGTGGCGGAGCCGAAGGCGTCGACCTGCACGGAGTGGTCGATGACGAGGTCGCACTTGACGAGGGGGTTGATGGCGTTGGGGTCGCCGCCAAGCTTCTTCATGGCCTCGCGCATGGCGGCGAGGTCGACGACGCAGGGGACGCCGGTGAAATCCTGGAGGACGACGCGACCGGGCATGAAGGGGATTTCTTCTTTGACGGGGGCCTTGGCGTTCCAGTTGGCGAGGCCGGCAACGTCGTCGGCGGTGACGATGAAGCCGTCGAGGTTGCGGAGCATGCTCTCGAGGAGGACCTTGATGGAGTAGGGGAGTTTGGCGACGTGGCCGATTCCCTTGGCCGAGAGGGCGTTGAGGTCAAAGTATGAATAAGTTCCGAACTTGGTGGTGAGGGATTTCTTGGCGCCGAACGGGTCCGTGGTCATGTGAGGTCTCCGGTGGTTGCGTGCATCAGACGCTCAAACATACGCGACTATCGGCATGAAGCGAATCGATGCTGATTAGGCTTCCCATCAATCCTGTTTATGGTATTCGGGCCGGGGTGGGGTGGGTTTGGGTACGCTGTGGGCATGATGCACGAGATGATCGCGGCGATTGTGATTGCGTTGACACCACCGGGCGGGGACGGGGCGAAGTGGCCGCTCACGAGCGATGTCCCCAGGGACGTGGCGAAGCCCGAGGAGACCGCGCTGGGCCGGTATGTCGCGAAAGACGACGGGGCATACACGTGGGAGCTGGTCAAGACGACGGAGTCGGAGGGGGTGACGATCTACGACATCCGCCTCACGAGCCAGCGGTGGCGCAGCGAGGCGGAGGTGAGCCACCCGCTGTGGACGCACTGGCTGACGGTGTCGGTGCCGGCGAAGATCAGGCACGAGACGGCGATCATGATGGTTGGGGGCGGGAGGAGGCGGGAGGAGCCGCAGGCGACGCCTCGCGCGGAGTTCTTGTTGTTGGCGCGGTCGAGCGGCGCAGTGATGTGTGTGGTGGACAACGTGCCGAACCAGCCGCTGCAGCTCGAGGGGGATGGGAAGGAGCGGACGGAGGACGACCTGCTGTCGCAGACGTGGAATCTGGCGATGCGGGACGACGATTCGCTGTGGATCGGGCGGTTTCCGATGGTGAAGGCCGTGAAGCGAGCGATGGACGCAACGGACGAGTTTCTGGGGTCGAAGGGGATCCGCAACGACGGGTACTTTGTGACGGGGGCGAGCAAGCGTGGGTGGACGACGTGGCTGATCGGGGCGGTGGATGCGCGGGTGAAGGCGATTGCGCCGATTGTGATTGACGTGCTCAACATGCCGGCGAACACGCGGCACCACTACGAGGCGTATGGGTTCTGGTCCGAGGCGCTCAACGACTACATCAAGAACGGGATCGCGGCGAAGTTTGGGTCGCCGGAGCTGGCGCGGGTGACGGCGCACGAGGACCCGGCGGAGTACGTGAAGTTTCTGGGTGGGCGGCCGGTGTACATCGTGAACGCGACGGGGGACGAGTTCTTTCCGACGGACAGCTTCCGGCATTACGAGGGGTTGCTGGAGGGGGATTGGGGGCTGCGGTGCGTGCCGAACGCGGGGCACAACCTGAAGGGGAGCAACGCGCTGCTGGACATCGTGGCGTTCTACAACGCGTTTGTGACGGGGGCGGAGCGGCCGAAGGTGCGGTGGACGGTTGGGGAGACGGGTGTGGTGGCGATCACGACATCGGCGAAGCCGGTGCGCGCGGTGGTGTGGGCCTCGGACAACGCGAAGAGCCGGGACTTTCGGTTCCACTTCACTGGGGCGACATGGATGCAGACGGAACTGCCCGCGACGAACACCGAGGGGACGACCTACGAGATGAAGCTGGAGAAGCCGGCCACGGGGTTCCGGGCGGCGTTGGCGGAGTTCACGTTTGCGCCGCCGTCGCCGGGTGCGCCGCCCTTGGTCTACACGACGCGGGTGTTTGTGATGCCGGAGGAGATGCCGTTTGCGTTGCCGGCGTCACCAAGCAAGCCGTGACTTGACGGCGTTCCATTCGTCGGCGACACCGAGGGAGATGGCCCATGAGTCGAGGTAGTGGCGGTCGAAGGAGTCGCCGCTGATCTTGATCATGGAGGCGACGTCGCGGAGGTGCTTGTCGGAGGCACCGAGCTTGAAGAACTGGAGCTTCTTGAGGATGACGTCTTCGGGGGCGGCGATAAACCCCAGGACGCCGGGGACGATCTCAACTTCGCGGGCGCGATTGAACCGAGATTCGTTGTACCCAAGTGGCTCGATGCACATGAAATCGATCTTCATCCCCGTCGCGTTGTCGATCACGTTAAACATGCTGCACTCCCGGAGCGCGGCGACGACGGCGATGCGGTCCGCGTAGTACGCTGGCTCCGGAAACGCCTCGCAGATCGCGTCGACATCGCCGAACCGCAGAAATACAGCCACGTCGATATCGCGCGTCGCCCGTGCCTCTCCGTAGTACATGGCCGCGATGGATCCGGTCACGAAGTACCGCACGCGTGCCGACCGAAGGGCGTGCGTCAGTCGGGCCAGCAGAGAGACTTCGTCAGTCACCGGCAAATCTCCTGCGCACCTCGGCCCGCACTGCGTCTGCGGTCCAGGAGGGGTGTGCCCGTCGGACGTTCGCCTCGATGACCTCTCGGGCGAACGCGTTCATGCGGAAAGCCGCCTCCACCCGCTGCGAGGGGGTCATGCGGTTGTATGCCGCGGCGGTGCGGTCATCGATGACTTCGATTCGACGGGGGTCCAGGGGC
>JBEIUO010000190.1:0-5682 GCA_040374335.1 Phycisphaeraceae bacterium | reverse complement strand
ACCTGGATCGGCCGCATCCGGCCGCTCTACCGCGACTCCAAGTACGTGCGCCAGGACATCGACGCCACCACGGCCGAGGCCTTCGGCGGCATGCGCGTCGTGCGTGGATTCAGCCGCGAACGCGCCGAAGCCGCTCGGTTCACCGCCTCCCAGCACTACATGACCCGCATCGAGATCCTCACCTGGTGGTGGAGCCGCGTGCTTGAAGTCGGCTGGGCCGTGATGATCCCAGCGGCATCGGCCGGCGTCCTCATCTACGGCGGCACCCAGGTCCTCAACCGCTCGATGACGATCGGCGAGTTGATGATGTTCTCCACCTACCTCCTCATGCTCCTCGGGCCTCTCGAGACCCTCACCTCCACGGCCTCGCAGCTGCAGAACAACCTCGCCGCGCTCGACCGCGTCCTCGATCTGCTCGCGGAGCCGAAGGAGTTCGCCGGGCAGACGCCGACGCACACCGTCGGCCGCGAGACCGTGCACGGCGAGATCGAGCTCCGCGACGTGACCTTCGCGTATCCCAAGGCCCCGCAGAAGCCCGGCCAGCGCGAGCAGGCCCCCGTCGCCGATCCCGAGCCCGTGATCCGAGGCGTCTCCCTCCGCGTCCGCGCGGGCGAGACGATCGCGTTCATCGGCCCCAGCGGCAGCGGCAAGACGACCCTCTGCAATCTCATCGCTCGCTTCTACGACCCCACAGCCGGCACCGTGCTTCTCGACCGCATCGACCTCAAGGACATCGAGCCCCGCTCGTACCGCTCGCTCCTGGGCATCGTCGAGCAGGACGTTTTCCTCTTCGACGGGACCGTCGAAGAGAACATCGCCTACGCGCGCCGCAACGCGACTCGCGAACAGGTCGTCAACGCCGCACGCGCCGCCAACGCTTCCGAGTTCATCGAGCGACTTGAGCGAGGGTACGAGACCGTCGTCGGCGAACGGGGCGTGCGGCTCTCGGGCGGGCAGAAGCAACGCATCGCCATCGCCCGGGCCATCCTGGCCGACCCGGTCATCCTCATCCTTGACGAAGCCACCAGCAGCCTCGACACCGAGAGCGAGCAACTGATCCAAAAGAGCCTTGAGGGCCTCATGGAGGGCCGCACCTGCTTCGTCATCGCCCACCGCCTCTCGACGGTTCGCAGAGCCGACCGCATCGTTGTGCTCGAAAGAGGCTCGATCACCGAGATCGGCGGGCACGATGAGCTCATGGCCCGGGGCGGCCGGTACGCCGACCTTGTGCGAGCCCAGACCATCTCCCCCGAGGCATGAGCCCTACGATCTCGGGTCTACGGGACCATTCCCTTTCAAGGAGTTTGCCATGCGCCAGTTCGCCCTCGTGTTCGGTCTTGCGTCCGCCCTCGTTCTGTCCGCTTGCGCCTCCAAGAACAGCACCGCTGCTGCCGGGGCGATGGAAGACGAATCGCAGTGCGAAGCCGTGAAGCCGGGCAAGATTGAGAGCGTCAACACGGTGTGCGTGATCATGCCCTCCCACCCCGTGAACCCCGCCACCAAGTGCTCCGAGTTCAACGGCCAGAAGATCGGCTTCTGCTGCGCCGGGTGCATCGGCAAGTGGGAGGCTATGAACCCCGAGCAGAAGACCATCGCCCTCGCCAAGGCCCAGGCCGCCGCGAAGAAGTAAGAATCGCTCCGTGATGGGAGGCTGTCGTGCGCGTACTCGCGTCCACGCTGGTGGTTCTGTTTGGGCTGTGTGCCTGCGCGTCGCGTGAGGCCGCCCCGGCCGCACCCGCGTCGGTAGCCACCACCAACGCTCGCTGCCCCATCATGCCCGATCTTGACGCGGACGGGCACACGTTCGCGGAGTGGAAGGGCCGTCGCGTCGGGTTCTGCTGCGCCGAGTGCATCGAGAAGTGGGATCGTCTAAGCGACGACCAGCGTGCTCGATTGCTCGACGCCGCGACAGCCTCGCGCTGAAACGAAAAGGGCCGGGACCGACAAGGGCGCTTCGCCCACATCGGTCCCGGCCCTGTCTTTTTTCCTTCGACTCAGCGGGGCGCCACCGTCGTGCCCGGAGCGAGCACCGGCGAACGACCTTCGCCGTACGGGGCAGCATCCACGAGCTTCGCGGTGATGAGCTTCGGCGGGTTCACCGGCTTGCTCTTCTCACCACCCGGCGACGTCGTTGTCTCCACGGCTTCGAGTTTGCTGATCACGTCCGCGCCATCGATCGCCTGGGCGAACGAGCAGTACGAGCCGTCGAGGAACGAGGTCCCCTCGCGGCTGAAGCACAGGAAGAACTGCGAGCCGTTGCTGTTGGGGTCACCGCTCCGCGCCATGGACAGCACACCGAAGTCGTGCGGCAGCTTGCTGTCCTCGAGGTCCACGCAGTACCCGGGGCCACCGCCGCCCGTGCCGGTGGGGTCACCGCACTGGGCCATGAAGCCGGGCTTGCCCTGCTGCGGGCCGATGATGCGATGGAAGACCACGTCCTCGTAGAGGCCGCCCACTACGAGCTGCATCGAGTTCCAGCACGTGTTCGGCGCCTGGTCCGGGCGGTAGCGGAAGGTGATGGTGCCCAACGTGGTTTCGAGCACCGCGTACTTCTCCACGTACGCACGAATTCCCGAAACCATCCCACGCTTGGGAGCAAAGGCCGGGCGGCCTGTGTTGCGGTCCAGCTGCGCGGGCATCGCGTCCGTCAGCGGCTGAAGCACCACCGGGGCTCCGATTTTCTTGTCGCCCACAACCAACTGCGCGTAGTGCACGACCGTCGACTTCTTGCCCCAGAGATCAGCGAACAGCGCGGAGAGGTTCACTCCGCCGGCAACCACCGGCGCGGTCATCGCGGGCTCGTTCGCGCCCCAGGCGTAGATGTTGATCTTCGCGTCCCCGCTCACTCCGGAGGGGACCACCACCTGCATCGGGATCGCGCGATCGACACCGTAGTAGGTTCGATCCGGGGTCAACTGTGCAGAAGCGGTCTGGGCGGCCATTGCGGTCAAGGCGAGAGCGGTCAGTGTGCGCATGAGGCAGGTCTCCACGTGAAAGGAACTTCCCGCCAGTGTAGGAAGCGCGAAAGGGACTGTGGTTCCGTGAGGGGACCGACCGCCGCGGCTTAGAGGCCTTCGGGGTTCGTGAGGCTGGCGTCGAACAAGTTCCACGCGGCGTTCACCGCGTTGGCCATGTCCATCGGATTCGCCGCGTCTTTGTCGGCGGGCAGAAGCCGGCCGAGCGCCCGAGCGTGATCCGCGTACCAGTGGACCGTCAGGTCGGCGCGGAAGAAGTTCACGCCGTTCTGGTGGTTGTAATCGGAAATCTCCCGCATCCCGTCGGCGATGAGTGAAGAGTGCCCGGGATCGATGCGGTACAGATCAGACGTCAGCGGAGCCTGCGACCCCGGCATCGCAGCCCGCGTCGGGCCCACGCCTCGGAAGTGATAGTTGCCGACGATCTCAACGCCCGGCTCGCCCCACACCTGAACCATTTGGGAGTAGGTGTAGTTCCCGCGGTGAGAAGGGCAGTAGAAGATCTTGGGCGCAGCAAGATACTCACGGTGGTACAGCAGGCCCATCCCGTCCCAGCCCGACGACCCCGCGTTGTTCCACTGCTCAGACTCCGCAACCCGAAGCGTGAGCATGTTCTGCGGTGCTGCGATCTCGCGCCCGCCGTAGCGACTATCACTGAGGAACTGGCTGGAGGGGAGGCGGCCCTTGTGGTCGTCGGCGTACATCACCACGCCTAGGCCGATCTGACGCACGTTCGACTGGCACACCACCCGCCGCGCGGTCTCACGAGCACCATTCAGACTGGGGAGCAAAATCGAGATGAGGATCGCGATCACGGTCATCGAGACCATGACGTCGATGAGAGTGAATGCCCGCGCGCATCGCGAACCCACCCCCACTCGAGTTGATCCTGTCTTCGACACCCCAGCACCCCTTTCGCGGCGGGCATGGCCGCTCGACCGGGACCATCCTACTAGATCGATTGAAGATTCGCAATAGATTCTGTCGGATCAGCGACAAGCTATCCTCATCCCCGACAGGATTTTGTTCGGTTGTTTACAGGATTGGTTTCAGCCGAAACTCCCCTCCCGCTTGCGGAAGCTGGGCCGGGAGGGTATTTTGGGCTGTCTCAGGCATCCGACCCGGGCCATGCCGCGTATCGACCGGTGTTCCGGGGGTGGATTGGAGTTTTGTTCGGCCAATTAGAGCGTCTTTCGAGGACCGGCCCTTCGACCGGACACCCATGAGTGGCAGGAAAGATCAATCTGAGAGCCGCGCTCTAGCGGACTCCTCCCTGATGCGCCGCGTCGCCACCAACGACGAGGCGGCGATCGCGGAGCTGTACGACCGGTTCGGCTCCCTAGTCTTTCGGATGGCCTTCCAGTGTCTGCCGAGTCGGGCCGAATCCGAAGACGCGGTACAGGAGATCTTTATCAGACTCTGGCGGACCGCAGGGAAGTACGACCCCGACCGCTCGGCTCTGGTGACTTGGGTGATGTTGATCTCGAGGCGGTATCTGGTTGACAAGCTGCGGCGTAACAAGGTTCGGCCGCGGCCATCGTCTCTCGACCAGCCCCAAGCCCCCGCGGTCCCCGCGGCGGCCCAAGGCAACGGCCGGATGGATCGGGACGAGCGGTTGAACGTGTTGATGCAGCGGATTGCGACGCTCCCTTCGCTGCAGCAGATTGTCGTGACGAGAGCGTATCTTGGAGGACAAACGCTCCGGCAGATCGCGGACGAGACGGGAAACCCACTGGGGACCATCAAGTCAGCACTCAGCCGGGCGCTTGTGAGGTTGCGGGAACGCAGTGGCGAGGAGTTTGCCGTATGACGGTTCGTGAGTTGCTCGAGAACGCGCACTTGGACGCGCTGGGATTGCTGGACGATGATGAGCGGGCCGCCTTCGAAAGGGCGTTCCGCTCCGCGCCCGCCTCCGTGCGTGCTCAGATCCGCGATGAACAAAGCCGGTGGGCCCGCATGGAGTCCTGCCTCCCCCGCACCGAGCCCGGGGAAGACCTCCGTGAGCGCGTGCTCGCGGCGATCCGCTCGGAGATCGACCTCGAGTCCGCCTCCGAGGCGCTCGTGGGACTCACCCCCGCCGAACTGGGGGACGATGCCCCCATCAGCGGTGAAGTCGAGTCCATCCGCCGCCGCAAGGTCCCGGCCTTCTGGCAGGGTGCCGCCGTCGCGATGTTCTGCGTCGCGCTGGTCCTCGGCGGCGCATTCGCCGTCCTCCTCCGTGACTACACCAACATCACCCAGCAGTCCCGCCAGACCGCCTGGATGGAACGCGGCGTTTCCGTGTTCCGCAACGGCGACACGCTCCGCGACGTGCTGCTCGACCCCTCTTCCCAGCTCTCACAGATGGCCAGTTCCCTCGCGGGCTGCTCCGGTTCCGTCTGGACCAACCCGAACTGGGAAGGCTCCGCGTTCGTCATCACCGACGGCCTCCGCGCTCCAGAGGGCACGGCCTTCCGCGTCGTCGCCATCAGCGAGGACGGCGCCACGACCACTACCCTCGCCGAGAAGATCGAGGCCAACGGCAGCCTCCAGCGATTCGAGCTCAACCTCAAGGGCCTCGCCTCCGGGACCACACTGGCCATCGTGCCCGTTGTGAACGGCCAGGTCGGTGCCGCGGTCCTTACCTGCACCGTCCGCCTCAGCTAAGCCCAGTCTGCTCGTAATGTTCTTGACCCTCCCGGGGCGTTCCTTCAACGAACGCCCCGGT
>JBEIUO010000140.1:0-6494 GCA_040374335.1 Phycisphaeraceae bacterium | reverse complement strand
GGTTGTCGGTGTCGTGCTTGATGAGGGCGTAGTTGCCGGACTGGGCGATCTTGATCCAGTTCCACTGGGAGGACATGGTGACGGATGCGATCGTGAGTGGCGAGGAGAGGTCGTAGAAGCGGGCTTCCGGAGTAGGGGTGCCGGAGTTCTCACCCGTCACCATCCAGGCGACGCGCTGCGGGCTGGTGTAGGTGCCGGGGGGTGGAGAACCGAAGTGGTGGGTATCAAAGAACTCGGGGCTGGTCCCGTTGAAGGGGAGCCCGCCGGGGAGGCAGTCTTGGTGGGTGGGAGAAGCGGCCCCACCGCCGGGGGGCAGGTCGAGGAAGAAGACCTGAAGGCCACCGCACACAAACTCACCATCGAGCGTGACGTAGAGCGTTTGCTTCGTGGGGCTGAGCTCGTAGTTAATGCCATCTTCCAGCCCCATGGGGAGGACGTACTCGGCGTCCAGGGGGCCATTGAAGGTGCCGTTTTCGTCGACGTCGACCCGGAGGATGTTGCTGCCTCCAGTGTGCTGGATGCGGCTGGGAGATGCGGGAGCCCAGACCGACGACATGCCGACGCCGCGGTCAGCAAAGAGGAATTCGCCGGCGAGAGACTGGGCGAGGCCGGTGGACGCGGAGAGGGCGCAGGCGGCAACGGCCGCTGCGCACCGGAGGGTGCTGAGCATGGTGGTCCCCTAAAGCCGACCGGGAATGGGCGGCAACGCCAATGCCGCGAGAGGGGAGGGGGCAGACCGCCAAAGAAATCGAGGAGGCGAATCAGATATCATGGGAGCATGGCGGTCGAACCGGTCATCTCCGTGCGGAATCTGGTCAAGCGCTTTGACGGGCGTGCGGTGCTCAGCGGGGTGAACCTCGAGGTGATGCCGGGCGAGACCATGGTGATCATGGGGGGCTCGGGGTCGGGCAAGAGCACGCTGCTGCGGCTGATCATCGGGTCGATGAAACCGGACGAGGGGGAGATCCGGCTGTTCGGGCAGAACATCTGCGGGATGAAGCGGGGTGAGCTGGACGAGGTGCGCAAGCGGTTCGGGATCCTGTTTCAGTCGGGGGCGTTGTTCAACTCGATGACGCTGGCGGAGAACATCGCGCTACCGCTGCACGAGCACACGGAGCTGGACGCGGGGACGATCGACATCGGTGTGAACATCAAGCTGGACCTGGTGGGGCTGCTGGAGCACTCGCAGAAGTACCCGGGGCAGATCTCGGGGGGGATGAAGAAGCGGGCGGGGCTGGCCCGGGCGCTGGCCCTGGACCCGGAGATTCTGTTCTACGACGAACCCTCGGCGGGGCTGGACCCGGTGACGAGCGCGCAGATCGACCAGCTCATCATGAACCTGACGAAGAAGCTGGGCGTGACGAGCGTGGTGGTGACGCACGAGATGGACTCGGCGTTCACGATCGCGGATCGGATGGCGATGCTGGACAAGGGGCGGATGCTGAAGGTCGAGTCGCGCGAGTGGTTCGACGGAGTGCGCAAAGCGGGGGACGCGGAGGCGACGGAGTGGCCCGAGGACATGCGGCTGATCCGCCAGTTCTTGCGGGGCGACGCGGACGGCCCGATCACCGACCGACGCGATGCGGGGCTCCTGGAGCGGCGCCTACTCGGCGAGAGCATCCTGCCGACACCGAGCATCATGCCGAGCAGGGGGTAGGGAAGAAGTGGCAAAGTGGCGGAGTGGCAAAGTGAAGAAGCACCTTGGGATGCCGAGGGCCGCTCAACGAGGACGCGCTCACTCACCCGCGCGTAGCGTTTCTTGAAGGTCGAGCCCGCACTCGGGGCAACGTTCCTGCTCCGTGGAGTCGACTTGGTACGCGCAGTCCGGACAGACTCGCCGAAGAATGAGATCCCGCCGCCGTCGTGCGGGCGATTTCTTCATCGCGGCGATCGCCAGCGGGATTTCCCGCACGACCTGCCTCCCGACAAGCCATCCGGAGCACGCGGCCCAGACCGCGAACGCACCCCCGGCGGACCATGAGAACGCGTTGGCCGCGGTCCCCACGAGGTCGAAGCCCTGCAAAAGCCGCTGGCCGGAAATCGGGAGCCCCTGTCGGTCGTTGAGCGTGATGCGGTGCACACTGGGCTCAAGGCGCACGCTCCCGCCGAGCAACTCCCGATACAAAACGGGACCGAGTACATCGGGCGCGGGCAACGGGTCCGCGGCATGCGCCGGATCGTGCCACGTCACGAGGTATGCGACGGTGTTGAAGATCGAACAGGGTGCCCCGAACTCGTATCGATCGATGTCGATCCGGAGCACGCGCTCGCCCGGCGCCAGCTTCGCGGGGAACTCTGAGGTAGTTCGAGAGGGGGCACCGGCCGAGTCGAGAACAACGGCGAACGGGCGGTCGTGCTGTCGAAGCCCCACAATCCAACACATCCCCGCGGCAGCGGGAAGCAGACAAAGCGCTAGAACTCCCGCCGCGCGAGCGACCCGGGTCAACCGATCCTTTGGCCCGGGGTGCGCTTCCGTGGATGGGATCGCTTCCATGGGGAGGCTCGGGATCGCGTTGGAGAACTACCGATCGAGTTCGGCGGCGACGACGTTGATCGAACCGATGATGGCGACGACGTCGGAGACGAGATGGCCCTCGGTGATCTTCTGCATGATCGAGTAGTTCATGAAGCACGGAGGGCGGGTCCGGACGCGCCAAGGGCGGGCGGTGCCGTCGCTCACGATGAAGTACCCGAGCTCGCCGTTGGCGGTCTCGATCGCGCCGTAGGCCTCACCGACCGGCGGCTTGAATCCGCGGTTGGTCATGATGAGCTCGAAGTGCTGGATGAGGCCTTCGATGGAGCCGTAGACGTCCTTCTTGCGGGGCTTGACGACCTTGGAGTCGGCGAAGGCGTCGCAGGGGCCGCCGGGGATGTTGTCGATCAGCTGCTCGATGATCGCGATGGACTGGCGGATTTCCTCGTTGCGCACGACGTACCGGGCGTACGCGTCACCGGCGGTGGTCACGGGGACCTTGAACTTCACGGCGGGCGCACCCTGACCGTCCCAGTTGTCGGCGTAGCAGAGGTAGGGCTCGTCCTTGCGGAGATCGCGGACGACGCCGCTGGCGCGGGCCATGGGACCGGTGAGGGACCAGTCGATCGCGTCCTGCTTGGTCACGACGCCGATGCCCTGTGTGCGGTCCATAAAGATGCGGTTGCGGTTGAGGAGGCCTTCGAGTTCGCCGACGGCCTTGGGGACTTCCTCGCGGATGAGCTTCTTGACGAGGGTCTTGAACATCTCCTCGTCGGGGAGGTCCTGCATCAGGCCGCCGACGCGGGTCCAGTCTGGGTGGAACCGCTGGCCGGAGATGAAGTCGACCAGGTCGTAGATCTTCTCACGGACGTTGAAGGTGTAGATGAAGCCGGTGAAGGCGTTGAGGTCGAGCCCCGCCGCGCCGACGCACAGGAGGTGGTTCTGGATGCGGGCGACCTCGGCCATGATGGTGCGGAGCACCTTGCAGCGAGGGGTGATATCGATGCCCAGCAGTTTCTCGACGGCGTGGTGCCAGGCGATGTCGTTGGCGATCGGGCTCAGGTAGTCCATCCGGCTGACGACCGTGACGTACTGGTTGTAGTCGAGGACCTCGCCGAGCTTCTCGAAGCCCGAGTGGAGGTAGCCGATGTGAGGCGTGCAGCGGGCGACGCGCTCGCCGTCGAGCTCCAACACCAGCCGCAGCGTCGTGTGGGTCGCCGGGTGCTGCGGGCCGAAGTTCAGGACCCAACGGTCGCCGGTGTCGACGTGCTTCTCGAGGTACTTGGTGTTGTCGGCGTCGACGGTCAGGGCATCGTCGGGCTTGATGGTGTATGGCACGTGTTTGGCTCCGTGGGCAGAGCGGGATAGTAGGCGGAAGAGCGGGCATCGAGGGAGCGGTGGAGCGCCCCCTATCCCTCCTCCCCTAACCTCCCTCCATGCCCAACCTCACGCGCGATGAGTTCGTCCAGCTTGCCGCGGACGCCGCCCGACCCGGACGCACGCCCGTGGTCCCCCTTGCCCTGCGGGTGCTGAGCGACCAACTGACCCCGGTCCTGGCCTACCGCCGCCTCGTCGCCCCCGACGAACGCACGGCGCCCTCCTTCCTTCTTGAGTCCGTCGAAGGCGGCGAGCGACAGGGGCGGTACTCCATCCTCTCCTCGCAGCCCTCGCGCGAGGTCATCGCCCACGGACACCAGGTTGTCCTTCGCTCCCCCGATGGCACCCAAAGCCCCCCCACCACCGTGCCCGATCCCCTCGCCATCCCCCGAGAGCTCACCGCCGCCATCGACCTCGTTCGCCCCGCGGCGATCGGCGCAAAGGACCTGCTCCCCCGGTGCGTGCTGGGCGGATGGTTCGGGTACGCCTCGTACGACACCGTCCGCTACGGGGAGGCGACCAAGCTCGGCTTTGCGAGCGCGCCGCGCGACGACCGCGAGCTCCCCGACCTGCACTTTGGGTACTACGACCACGTCGTGGTCTTCGATCACGTCGATAAGGTCGTGTTCCTGGTGAAGCTCGTGGAGATCGCGCCCGGCGCCGACGCCGGAGCCGCGTACGACGCAGGCGTCGTTTGGCTGCGCGACATGCTCGCGCGGATCGAGCGGCACAGCACACCCTTGAGCTCGGGCCTCTTCGAGCGCGACGACTCCCGGCCTGCGCCGCCCCCGTCGAACATGACGCGCGAGGGTCACGCGTCGATGGTGGCGAAGGCGAAGGAGTACATCCGCGCAGGGGACATCTTCCAGGTCGTCATCGGCCAGCGCTTCGAGCGCGTCAGCAAGGCCGATCCGTTCGATGTGTATCGCGCGCTCCGCGCGGTGAACCCGAGCCCGTACATGGTGTACCTGCAGGCGCAGGGGTGCATCCTCGTCGCGAGCAGCCCGGAGATCCTCTGCCGCGTCCGCCGAATGAGCGACGGGCTCGAGGTGACAAACCGTCCGCTGGCGGGCACGCGCCGCCGGGGCAAGACGCCTGACGAGGACACCGTGCTCGAGCGCGAGCTGCTCGCCGACGAGAAGGAGCGGGCCGAGCACATCATGCTGGTCGATCTCGGCCGCAACGACGTCGGGCGCGTCGCCGTGCCGGGTTCGATCGCGACGCCGTCGCTGATGGAGGTCGAGCGGTACAGCCACGTGATGCACATCAGTTCAACCGTGACGGGCCGCCTGCGCGAGGGGCTGGACTGCTGGGACGCGCTCCGCGCCGCCCTGCCCGTGGGCACGATCTCGGGGGCACCGAAGGTCCGCGCGATGCAGATCATCGACGAGCTCGAACCGATCCGCCGCGGGCCCTACGGCGGCGGCATGGGGTACGTCGGGCTCGACGGGCAGATGGATATCGCCCTCACCCTCCGAACGATGGTCGTCCCGACCGCACGCCGTCGGGGCGAAGAATGGTGCTACCACCTCCAGGCCGCCGGCGGCATCGTCGCCGACTCGGTGACCGAGGACGAGTACATGGAGACCGTCAACAAGTCCGCCGCCCTCGCCCGCGCGATCGACGCCGCCGAACGCGCGTTTCTGTAGCCCCCGGCCCTTGACACACCCGATAGACTCTCGTTCACCAGGAGCCCCCCATGCGCATCACCGCCGCGTTCGTCCTCGCCGCCCTCGCCCTCGCGACACCGGTGCTCGCCCAGCAGGACACGGCCCCCGCCGCTTCCCGGCCCGCTCCCGTAAAGGTCGAGGTCTACAACGAGAAGGCCGATGCGAAGGCCGACATCGCCGCGGCCATCGCGAAGGCCAAGAAGGACAACAAGCGGGTGCTGATCCAGTGGGGCGCGAACTGGTGCGGCTGGTGCGTGAAGCTCGACGGCACGATGAAGAAGGACGCGAAGCTCTCTCGCGAGATGCTGTACGAGTACGTGCTCGTCAAGGTCGACGTGGGCCGTTTCGACAAGCACACGGATCTGTTCGACGGCTACGGCGCAAAGCTGAAGGATTCCGGCATCCCGTACCTCACCGTGCTCGACGGCGACGGGAAGGTGCTGGCGAACCAGGAGACCGGCGCACTCGAGAAGGGCGACGGGCACGACGTCGAGAAGGTCATGGGGTTCCTCAAGACCCACGAGGCGACCTCGCTCAAGGCCGATGATCTCTTGAACGGCGCGCTCGCCACCGCGAAGGAGCAGGGCAAGAGCGTCTTCCTCCACTTCGGCGCCCCCTGGTGCGGCTGGTGCCACCGTCTCGAAGGCTGGATGGCGCAGCCCGAAGTCGCGGCGATCCTCGCGAAGGACTTCGTCGACTGCAAGGTCGACACCGACCGCAACACCGGCGGCGGCGAGATGCACCGCAAGTTCAACACGCTCATCGACTCTCCCAGCGGCGGCGGCATCCCCTGGTTCGCGTTCGTGAACGCCGAGGGCAAGAGCATCGCCGACAGCAACGGCCCCAAGGGCAACAGCGGGTTCCCCAGCGCCGACCACGAGATCGCGCACTTCGTGGAGATGCTGAAGAAGGCCCGCAAGAACATGACCGACGACGACATCGCCACGCTCGGGAAGTCGCTCGCCGCCGCGTCC
>JBEIUO010000634.1:0-2485 GCA_040374335.1 Phycisphaeraceae bacterium | reverse complement strand
TTCCAATCACGCGCGGTCCCGAGCATCGCGATCCCCGGTGCCAGCTTCTTCGACGGCGTTGATGGCGCCCATCCCGCCGGCACGTTCCCCATCGCGGTTGATCAGAACGCGCTCATCAACGGCGTGAGCTGGGCGGCCGGCGGCGCGTCCTTCAACCCCAACGCGGTGGGCTTCGGTACGGCCGGGGCGCTCGATCTCGCCGGACTGAACCTCGGCAACTGGATGATCCGCGCCAGCGCGGTCCCCACTCCCGGCGCGCTCGCGCTCCTGGGCCTGGGTGGTATCGCCGCCGGCCGCCGTCGCCGCTAAGACAAACCTCTCGCTCGCGAAACGGACCATCTCTCGCCCCGGGCTCAGGCCCGGGGTTCTTCATGCGCGGCAGACATGCGTTCTTGCTACGGGCTCCCCACGTAACCCCCGCCTCGTTCACAACGTGGCCCGCATCCGCCCCACCCAGCACCAGTCACAGCAACCCATGGTCGATCAGCGCGTCCTTCCATAGCACCTCCTGCGCCTGCCCGAAGAACCGTCGCAAGACCTCCGCGACGCTCGGTTCCGACACCGTGTCGCCCGCGACCGCCTCGCGCAGCTCCCGCGAATCTCCCGGACTCATCACCGCTGCCGCGGCCGGATAGCAACACCCAAACCCATCGAAGGAGATCCGTCGCAGCGAGACAGCTCCCTCCCCGTCGACATCAAAATCCGCAAACACGCTCCCCTCCTGCAGACACAGGCAGAAGCTGCACGGACGTGTCGGCATCACCGGTGTGACCGCGATCGCGATACTCATCGTCAATTCCTCTGAGGCCCAACCCCGAATGTCCCCCGTCCCCCGTCGCCCGCGCCCGCGATCGCCCGATCAGGGGTGCCGCCACCCCACCCCCACCCGCACCAAACCCCCTCTGCCCTCTCCTCCTCAAAATCACGCATTGCCTCTGCGATGCCCCTCCACCCACTCCAATCCCTCGCCCGCGCCGGTGTTGACCCCAGCGCTCTCCTCGCCACCGCCCTCGTCCTCGCCCCCGCCTCCATCCTCCTCGCCTCCGCCGCCCTCAACCCTCAGCCTCAGACCGCGTGGCACTCCCACGCGTGCACCGCGGCCATCATCCTCTTCTTCGCGATCTTCACGCCCACCAGCGTCTACCGCTGCACCCGAGCGCTCGGTGTTCGTCCCGGCGCCGCTCACGCCTCGGCGATCGCCGCGCTCCTCATCTCTGCGCCCGCGCTCTACCTCGTCCTCTCCACCACCACACTCCTCGGTGGATGGACGTGGGTCCTCGCCTCCAGCTTCCTGCTCGTCACCCTTCACGCCGCGAACCTCGCCATGCACGCGATCGCCGCCACCGCTGCCGCGCTCGCTAGCGCCGCATCCGGCCCGCGAGCAAGAAGGCCATCTCGAGCGCCTGCTGGTAGTTCAACCGCGGGTCGCAGCGCGTCGCGTAGTTCGTGTTGAGGTCCGCCTCCGTAACGCCAGACGCCCCGCCCACGCACTCCGTCACATCCTCACCCGTCAACTCAAAGTGCACGCCACCCATCGGCACACCCGTCGCCCGATGCACGTCGTACGTCTCCTGCAGCTCCTGCAGGATCGCGTCGAAGTTCCGCGTCTTGATCCCCGTGCTCGTCGTCGTGCTGTTCCCGTGCATCGGATCGCACATCCACAGCGCACGCTCTCCCGCGGCTTTCATCCCCTCAATCAACGGCCCCAGCACCGTCGGTGCCTTCCCCGCCCCCAGCCGCGTGATGAACACCAGCTTCCCCGCTTCCTTCTTCGGATTGAGCGCACGCGCGAGCGCCAACACATCCGCCACCGTCGACCCCGGCCCCAACTTCACGCCCACCGGGTTGCGGATCCCGCGGAAATACTCGATGTGCGCTCCGTCGATCGCCCTCGTCCGCTCCCCGATCCACGGCATGTGCGTCGTCAGGTTGTACCACCCCTCACGCCGCGGCACGCGCCTCGTCTGCGCCTCCTCGTAGTTCAGGTGCAGCCCTTCGTGACTCGTGAAAAACTCCACACGAGTCAGATCATCCACCGTCCGCTCACCCAGCGCTTCCATGAACCGCAGCCCGTCCGCCAGGTTCGTCGTCATCCGCTCGTACTCGGCACGCACCGCCGCGCTCAGCGACTCCCGCTTCACGAACGACAAGTCCCAGTACTCCGGGTGATGCAGATCGGCGAACCCGCCGTCCACCAGCGACCGGATGAAGTTCAAGGTCAACGCCGCGTGCTTGTACCCCCGCACCATCTGCCACGGATCCGGCCGCCGCGAATCCTCCGTGAACTCGTCCCGATTCACCAAGTCCCCGAAGTAACTCGGCAACGTCACCCCGCCCCGTGTCTCCATCGTCTTCGACCGCGGCTTCGCGTACTGCCCCGCAAACCGCCCGATCCGAACCACCGGCAGCTTCCCCCCGTGCACCAGCACCAGCGACATCTGCAGCAGGATCTTCAGCTTGTTCGCGATCAGCGTCGACGTGCAAT
>JBEIUO010000429.1:0-3460 GCA_040374335.1 Phycisphaeraceae bacterium | reverse complement strand
TCTTGTGCTCTCCCCCCTCGCCGTGACCATCGTGTCCGTGTTCTTCCGCGGCCATCGCTGCCTCCATTCGCTCGGATCGTCCGTGATCACGCCGCCTTCAGGGTCGTGCGCGTCACCGCCGGGATGAAGGCGGACATCTTGTCGAGCGTGCTCCGCGGGTTCTCGCCCGCCTGGATCGAGAGAATGCCCTGCAGCACCAGCTCGCGCCGGAGAATCTCCTCGCCAGAGCGGTACGCGAGCTTGTCGCCCATCGGCCCGGCCACGCAGTTCGCCAGCACGGTCCCGTACATGGTCGCCACGACGGCCACCGCGAGCATGTAGCCCATCGTCGCGATGTCACCGCCCAGGTTCTTGAACATACCGATCTGACCCATCAGCGTCGCCACCAGCCCCAGGCCCGGGCCGTACGTCTTAAGCAGGTCGAAGAACTTCTTCCCGCTCTTGTGGCGATCCTGCATCGCCATGATCTCCAGCCGCAGCGTCGCCTCGATTGTGTCAGGGTCCACACCGTCCACCGCCATCTTGAGCCCACCGCACAGGAACGGATCGTTGATCTTCGCGATCTCGCTCTCCAGCGCCAGGATCCCGTCGCGCCGTGCACGCTCGGCCAGGTTCACCATCATGCTGATCGTGTCCATCGCGGGCTGCGTCTTGTTGAACATAAACTTCTTCACGTACCCCGGCACCATCTTGATCCGGTCCATCGGCATGGACATCAAGACCGCCGCGATGGACCCGATGATCACCATGTAGAACCCCTTGGACGACCAAAGGGCCATGAGATCACCGCCAGTCGCCTGGTAGCACACCAGCCCAACGATAAAGGTCATGAGCAAGGTCCCGGCGATACTGGCTTTGTCCATGGCTGTCTTTCCAGAGTGGAGCGAGAGAACGACACGTCCTCATCGATCCAAACGGCACAGCCCTGAAGTCCGGCACCACCTTCCGCACAGAAAAGGCAAGTGCGCGTCAAGAAGATCCCGGAGATGAGAATCCGCAAACACCCGATCAGGCACCGACCCAACCCGTCGACGCTCGCGTCAAACGTGGTCGTTGCGAGGGTTGTCTGCCCCATCGCCTGAGCCATCGCGCACGCACTCAGGCCCAGAGTCGTCAACGTCTTCATCATGGCGCACCTGCGTCGCGCGCGGTCACGGAGATCGCACTTGGCAGCGGAATGTGGCACCGCTGCCACGAAACACGGCGTGCCCGATGACAGGCACGCCGCGAGGGATTCAAAGCGATCTGTCTTTCGCTCAGTCGTTCACGAGGTTCGCGAGCAACCGCACGCCCCAGCCCGTCGGCCCGTCGATGTACGGCCCGGCGTTCTTGTCCGACACGTGCACGCCCGCGATGTCCAAGTGGCACCACGGCGTCTTGTCGTCCACGAAGTACGACAGGAACGCCGCGCCCTGGATCGGGTGCGCCTTGCGGTTGGGGTTGCTGTTCACGATGTCCGCGACGGGGGACTTCATCATGTCGCGGTACTCCTGGTGCATCGGGAGACGCCACACGCGCTCGCCGCTCGCGTTCGCCGCGGCCTCCACCTTCGCCCGGAGCTTGTCGTCCTCGCAGAACATGCCCGCGAATGTGCTGCCCAGCGCGACCACCACGCCGCCCGTGAGCGTCGCGAGGTCAACGATGTACGCCGGGTTCTCCTTCTCGCACGCCCACACGAGCGCATCCGCCAGCACCAGGCGCCCCTCGGCGTCGGTGTTGGTGACTTCAACCGTCACGCCGTTGCGGTAGGTCAGCACGTCGTCGGGCCGGTAGGCCTCGTCCGAGATCGAGTTCTCCGCCGCCGCGAGGAGCGCCACCACCTTGCGGCGGGGCTTGATCACCGTCGCGATCGCGTGCATCGCGCCCAGCACGGCGCAGCCGCCGTCCTTGTCGCGCTTCATGCCCACCATCCCGTTGTTCACCTTGAGCGAAAGCCCGCCCGTGTCGTAGCACATCGTCTTGCCGATGAGCACCGCGGCCTTGCCCTTCGCGCCCTTGGGGTTGTACTCAAGGCGGATGATGCACGGCTTGTTCTCGCTGGCCTTGCCCACGTTGATGTGGCCGGTCATCGCCTCGCGCTCGAGGGCGTCGCCCTCCATGATCGTGCACTTGAGCCCCACCTCGCGCGCCAGCTTCTGGGCCGCGCGGGCCATGAACTGCGGCGTCGCGATGTTCGGCGGAGTCTGGCTCAGCGTCCGGGCGATGTTGGTGGACGCGGCCAGCGCGAGGCCGTCATCGATGCCGTCGAGCAGCTCGTTGCTCGAACCCCGAACTTCCAGCTTCGTCCGCTTGCCGCCCTTGGTCGCGGATCCGCGGAACTCGTCGCACACCCAACCCACAAGCCCCAGACCTTCGCCGAAACACAGACCGGCCTCGCGCTCGTCGAGACGAATCCAGTTCAAGGCGCCCGACAGCTCGAGCGTCACGCCCGGGGCCTTGATCGCGGCAAGCCTGCGACCCAGTGCCGCGGCCACGGCGCGCATGCACGAGGTCTTGCAGCCGTCGCGCTTGCCCATGCCGAGGGCGATGACGCGGGTCTCGCCAGCGAAGGCTTCGCCGATGGAGCCGGCTTCACCGGTGGCCTCGGCGCGGGAGCGGGCGGCCTTGAGGGCGTCGGCGAGGCCGAGTCCCTTGGCGCGGGCCCGGGTCAGGTTGTCGGGTTCTTCGTCCTGGAAGTGGCCGAAGGCGATGACGGGGCTGGTGCCCTTGTTGACGACGCGGATCGAATCGAACATTCCAGTCTCCTACGGCCCGTGGGGTTCACTCCGGGGCGGGGACCCAGCGGAGCATCTCGACCCCACCATAGGGAATGACCTTGCCGCTCTCCACATGGACCCCGTTGTTGAGGGTGCGGGCGAGCATCCCGGAGCGGGAGTAGCCGAGTAGGGGGGCGAGGTCGATGGCGCGGGCGACGGGGGGGTGGTAGGCGTCGTGGAGGAGGACCGTGGCCCCCGGGGCCAGGTGCGGACGGATCCCTTCGAGGTCGCGCTTCACACCCTCAAAGGAGTGGTCGCCGTCGACAAAGGCCAAGTCGAAGAGCCCACCGGCCGCGTCGCGGGCTCGCCCCAGGTCATCCGGGGATTTCCCGATGACCAGCGTCGCGCGGTCCGCGATCTGCGACCAGTCGAACTCCAGGGCCGGCTCCGGGTCCAGGCCCACCAGCGTGCCGGTGCCCAGATCCGAGAGCGCGGCGTGGATGATGCGGGAACCGCCGCCCCACCGGACGCCGATCTCCAGCGTGCGCTGCGGCGCGAGGGCGAAGACCATGGCGTACAGCAGGATCTTCTCGCGCGGCTTCTGGTCGGCGTGGAATCCCATGACCTCGTGAAGGCGGGTCGGGGGGGCGCGGAGCGTGGGGTCGTCGGACGAGCGGTAGGTGAAGGCCATGCCGAGATGGTAGTGGAAAACGAGAAAGGGCGGCCACACGTTTCCACGCGGCCGCCCGGAGGGAGAAAGAGAG
>JBEIUO010000588.1:0-2708 GCA_040374335.1 Phycisphaeraceae bacterium | reverse complement strand
CGAGGCGGAACGCATCGCGCGGCGCGTCGAGGCCGGTGACTTCGCCGACGACGGCGGCTGGGTCCCCGGCGCGGACGATCCGTTCGCGGCCGCGTGGTGCGTGGGGATGCGCGGGCTCGCGCGGGAGGAGCGTCCATGACCGCGGATCGTTCGGTGGTGGTCGCGAACGCCGGCAGCGGCAAGACCTACCTCCTGGCGAACCGCATGGTCCGCTGGATGCTCGCGGGGCGCGGGTCCGAGGGCCCGTCGTCGCCCGAGGAGGTGCTCGCGATCACGTTCACGCGCAAGGCCGCGGGCGAGATCCTCGACCGCGTGCTGCAGCGGTTGTCGGAGGCGGCGCTGAGCGAGAAGAAGGCGGCAGAGCTGGACGGTTTCATCGATTTGCAGCTCGGGCGTGCGGGGTACGTCGCGTTGTGCGTACGTGTCGCGGGTGCGATGCACCGGCTCGCGATCCAGACCATCGACGCGTTCACGGCGCGGGTGGTGGGGGCGCTGGGGCTGGATCTGGGGCTGCCTCCCGGTTGGCGGATCGCCGAAGAGGACGAGGACGCGCGGCTGCGGGTGGAGGCGGTGGATGCCGCGCTCCGCGACGCGGACCGCAACGAGATCTTCGCACTGATTGCGCTCTGGCACGCCGGGGGCTTCGGACGCAGCGCCCACAAGACTCTGCTCAAGATCATCTCCGAGTTGTACGACGCCTACTTGCTCGCTCGGGCGAAGCCGGAGCCATGGCACACCATCCGGCCCGAGCACGAGACGATCGACGGCGCTGAGCTTGCGAAGGCGATCCGGGCCGTGCGGGAAGGTGATTTCAACTCGGGCAACTCCGGCAAGTTCAGCGTCAACATCGAGAAGGCGTGCGGCAAAGTCGCCGAGGCGGCCGACGAACGGGATTGGGTGTCGTTGCTCGGCGAGACCATCGTGTGCAACGTGCAGTCCGGGCAGAACACCTACTCGCGCTCAAAGCTCCAGGAGTCGCTCGTTGGCGCCATCCGCGAGCTCGCTGAGCACGCCGCCGGCGTATCCATCGAGAATCTCGCCGCACGCAACGGCGCGGCGTTCAACCTCATCGCCCGTTTCGACACGGCGTACCAGAAGCTCAAGGCCCGTCGCGGGCTGTACCGGTTCGACGATCTCCCCCGGCATGTCCTCGCGCGGCCGTTCGAAGACCTGCTCACCCGCCTCTACTTCCGGCTCGACGCCCAGGTTCAGCACCTGCTCTTCGACGAGTTTCAGGACACGTCGACGCTCCAGTTCAACCTGCTTTACCCGATGTGCGACGAGTTGCTGAGCCAGCAGGACGGCTCCCGCACCTTCCTGTGCGTCGGCGACACCAAGCAATCCCTGTACGGCTGGCGCGGCGCGCAGTCCCGACTGCTGGGGAGCATTCCGGCGCTGTGGTCGACCGTGCACACGCACGAACTCGCGGTGTCGTTCCGGTCGTCGCAGACCGTGCTCGATTCGGTGAACCAGGTCTTCGGCGGGTTGGCGACGAACGAGAACCTCCTCCTCACGCCCCCGGGAGCAGACGCCGCCGCCGCGTGGACCGCGTCGTATCAGACCCATCGTGCCCACCAGCAGCACCTCACCGGCCGGGTGCGGCTCTGGTCGGTCGCGGATGACGACGAGAAGGAGGGAGATCCGTGCGTTCTCGCGGCGGTTGATCGCGTCGCGGAGATCCGGGCCTTCGCGCCCAACGCCACCATCGGCATTCTCGTCCGGGCCAACCGCATGATCCCAGTGATGATCCACGAGCTCGCGCTCCGCGGCATCCCCGCCAGCGAGGAGGGCGCATCCCTGCTCACCGACGCGGCCGCCGTGGCCGCCGCGGCGTCCCTCTTTCATCTCGCGGACCATCCCGACGATTCTGCTTCGCTCTTCCATCTCGCGTCCTCGCCGTTTGGCCCGTTGCTGGGATCGCCGCGGATGATGTCATCCCACGCGGGTCTCGCACGGATCACGGCACGCGCCTGTCGCGCGAGGTTCGTGCAGAACTCGCGCTGGTGGGGTACCAACGCTTCTGCGAACGACTGGTGACGAGGCTTGCGCCGTTCGTCGACGAACGCGGACTCCGTCGGCTCGAGCAGATGGCCGAACTCGCGGTGGCCTTCGACCGTCGTCGCGCGCCCCGCCCCAGTGAGTTGGCGAAGCTCCTGCGCACGAAGCGCGTCGCCGACCCGCTCGCCATGAACGTTCGTGTGATGACGATCCACCAGTCAAAGGGATTGGAGTTCGATGCCGTCATCCTGCCGCAACTCGAAAAATCCCGTCACGGTTCGCCCGCTGTCCTCGTCGATCACCTCGACGAGCACGGAAACCGCTCTCCCTTCAACCCCGTGAGCGATGTCTCGATCGCGCCGCCAGAGGCCGTCGGTGTATGGCACTCGCGACTCCGCGACATGCGGCGCAACACGATGGCCGGCAAAATCAGCGAAGAACTCTGCGTGCTGTATGTCGCCATGACCCGCGCGATCCACTCGCTCGAGATGATCATCCCGGAACGCGGCAAGGACCCCGAGTCCATCGCAAGCCCCGACCTGCTCTGCGCCGCGTTCGGCACTTCTCGTGTGAAGTCTGGTGATGCCCTGCTCTTCGACTCCGGCGAGGCAGAGTGGACCCCCGCCGCGGCGAAGCACAAGCCCGCGCGCGAGCACATCGAAAGGCCGATCGTCCTCAAGAAGACGACCCGCCCGCCCCCCAACCGCGGG
>JBEIUO010000707.1:0-2183 GCA_040374335.1 Phycisphaeraceae bacterium | reverse complement strand
CGGCGGCATTTCGCCCGGCGGCGCGACCTCTCTCTACGAACGGTCATCGCCGGCGACGGAACATGGCCATCCCCATGGCCACGAGCACGCCTGCCGCGGGTGCGGGCACCGGCGAAACATCCGCGAAGGCATCGACCTCGAACGCCGCGGAGACGAGCGAGATGTTGGACACGCGGATGAAGGAAATCGAAGCAAGACCGGTGGAGGCGATGTCAAACCCCGTCCCGCCCCCGGAGCCGTTGTACGCGGCGACGAGTTGCGGGAACGACATCGCTCCGGGAGAGAGACCCGGGTCCAACGGCCTTGTGAAATCGCTGGGCACAAGGCCTGGGTTGAGGGCGTAGGGATCGGAGAGATCGGAGTAGCCCAGCGTCGGGTAGAGGCCATCGACGGAACCAATCAAACGGAACCAGGTGGATCCGTCCGCGCTGACATCGACCGCGGAACCCCGCCCGCGGCCGAAGAGCGCTCCGTCCGGAGTCGTCGTCCCCACGGCGACTTCCGGATCGATGAACGACTCGTCGATGAATCCTGCATTCCCGAAGATGATGAGATCGAGCCCGAACGGGTTCATGGGGTCGTCGACGATGGGCTCGTCAAACGCGACGACCAGAGCACCGCCCAGCCCGACGGAGACGACCTCGTCGGTGCCGAAGGCGGGGTTAAAGGGGGTGACGGCTCCCGGGAAGGAGCCAAAGGGGGAGACCTCGCCGGTCATTCTCTCCGGAGAGCCCAGGACCACCGACGGAGTCAGGTAGTCAGGCTGGGCTCCAAACCCCGCGGAGTAGGAGACCACGCGATCCGCCCAGGGATCGGAGGCAAACACAGAGCTCGATGCCGCGAGAACGAAAGCGGGAACCAAACGAGCGAAGGACATTGAGAACAACTCTCTCCGCGAACACGGTTGCTCATCCTGACTCGCGCAGGACGATCCCTTGCCAAGGGGCAGGGCCGATCGCGGGGAAAGTTCCGGGGGTGCGCGACGAAGGGACAACGTCGCGAACTCGACGGAGCCCTTGCCGATACCGCTGAGCGGCATCAGCCCGCGAGGGCCGACCGACACACAGCACTCGGCAGGTCTTCCGGCTCTGGGCTCAACGGGCCGTCTTCCCGAGGGGCGGATATCCGCTTCCTCAGTGACTTGGGTTGACGTCGCCTTTCGGCGATTTCAACCCGTGGCCCGCGTCAACACCCATTACGGCGGCGCGTCCGCGGTGGAGTTTCACCACTCTTCCCTTTTCACCCGAGCGGTTTCTTGCGAAGTCCCCCGGGCACCGACTGCGGAGATCAGCATAACGAACCAGAAGACCGTGTCAAGCGGTATTCCGAGAACTCGGAAATCGGACCCCGGCGGATCCTGAACTCCCCGGATCCCGGTGGTGAAAAACCCCCTTGGGGCCACCCCCCGCGGCATCCTCCCGTTCGGGCACCGAACCCCTGGAGGCTACCCTCCAGCATGACAACCGGACCACAGGTGAGGATCGATCGATTCGAGGGGCAGTACTGGTGGCTCTCGAACTTCTATCCCTGCATGGTCACGGACTCGCGGGGCTTCGAGTACGCGAGTGTCGAGCACGCCTACCAGGCCGCGAAGGCCTCAAACGAGGCCGAACGCGCCCGCATCGCGAACGCCACGAGCGCGGCGGTGGCCAAACGTCGCGCTGCCAAGCTTGTGCTCGCGCCCGATTGGCCGGACCGGAAGGTCTCCGTGATGCGGGAGTTGCTCCGTTCGAAGTTTGCCCCGGGGTCGGAACTGGCGGACAAGCTCCTCGCGACCGGCGACGCCGAACTTGTCGAGGGAAACGACTGGGAGGACACCTTCTGGGGCGTGTACCAGGGGGCCGGCGAGAATCACATGGGCAAGCTGCTGATGGAACGCAGGGCGAGCCTCCGCGTGTAATCGCGATGCTCACGCGAGGGCGACGCGGGCTGCGCTGCGGCGGCGGTAGATCCGAACGCCGATCCACGCGAAGATCGCGAGCACCAGCACCGCGATGACGCCGAGCGCGATCGGGAGTACCACCGCGAGCACACTCATCACCGCGGCGAGCGCGTTCTCCACCGTCGCGATGATGGGATTGGCGACACCGCCCGTCGTGGTGGTGCTGCCCGCCCTCAGCGCGGCGGTGCCGACGTTCACCGTGCTGGCGAGCCCGCCAGCGATCAGCGCGCCGCCCCAGGTG
>JBEIUO010000668.1:0-2358 GCA_040374335.1 Phycisphaeraceae bacterium | reverse complement strand
TCCGTCGCGCTCCCCGCCGCGGCATGCGCATCCCAGGCAACCCTCCAGCCCGCCGACGCCAAGCCCGTCCTCGAAGCCTCCGCAAAGGCCATCGCCGAACTCCGCGCCTTCTCCTACGCCTTCACCAGCACCGAAACCGGCGGCGACGGCAAAGCCGCCCGCTACGAAGGTCTCGCCTGCGCCGCCAAGGCCGACGCCGGTGGCTGGAAGCTCTACGCCTCCGGCAAGATCATCGCCGACTCCGAATCCTCCTTCGAGATCGCCTACGACGGCGTCGCAGCCCGCTCCATCAAGCCCGCCGACAAGGTCGTCGTCGAGCGAAACCTCGAAACCGTCGACGAACTCGCCGTCTTCTTCAGCGGCCAAAACGCCCGCCACCCCATCGCCTGGGAAATCCTCGCCGACAAGCCCTTCGCCGCCGCCGACAAGGCCATCCTCGAAGGCTCCCAGACCATCGACGGCGTCGACTGCGACAAAGTCCTCATCCCCTCAACCCCCGACCCCGCGGCCGCCATCACCGACGCCGGCACCCGCCTCTTCATCGCCAAGTCCGACCACCTCCCCCGCCGCATCGAACGCCTCCGCGCAGTCAAAGGCGACAAAGCCACCACCGAGATCGCCCGCGTCATCGAGATCACCGATCTCAAACGCGATACCGACGCCCAGCTCCACGCCTTCTCTCTCAACGCCCCCGACGGCTTCCGCATCCGCGCCGACACCTCCGCCAACGCCAACCGCCTCGTTCGCGGCAACCGCCCCGCCGATCAACAAGACCGCAAGCCCCAGGACTCCGGCCTGCTCGCCAACGGCTCCGACGCTCCTGCCTGGACGCTCAAGGACGGCTCCGGCGCAGAAGTCTCCCTCGCCTCGCTCAAGGGCAAGGTCGTCGTCATGGACTTCTGGGCCACCTGGTGCGGCCCCTGCAAGGCCGCCATGCCCCACGTCCAAAAGCTCCACGAGAAGTACGCCTCCAAAGACGTCGCCGTCTACGGAGTCAACACGTGGGAACGCGCCGACGCGAAGAAGTACATGAACGACAAGAAGTTCACCTACGGACTGCTCCTCAAGGGCGACAAGGTCGCCGAGCAGTACAAAGTCAAGGGCATCCCCACGTTCTACGTCATCGATAAAGAAGGCAAGATCGCCTTCTCAGCCGTCGGCATGCCAGACGAGTCCCGACTCGAGGCCATCATCGACGAAGCGCTCGCCAAGTAAACAGCGAGCGGCTCGCCACCGGTCCGGCCATTACCCGCCGAGCACGGCCCGCTCGATCGCGCCGGGATTCTCGTACGCGAGCCCGAACACCGTCGCGTTGAACTCCGCGAGCGACACGGCCTCCTGCTTGATGACCCCGTCGCCGGCAGCTTGCCCAGCCGGTGCAGGTCAACCATCGCGCACACGCCCGCCGCCGTCGTAAGCTCGATCGCGGGCCACAACCGCCCGAACATCTGCGTCGCCGGGATGCTCCGCTTGAAGTTGATCTGCCGACGCATCCCGCTCTTGTCGATGCCGATGCCGTTGATGAACACCACCACCACGTCCTGCAGCGTCCGCGCCACCGCGTGATCGAGCAGGTCCATCGCCAGTCGGCGGTTAAACGCCACGCCGCTCTTCCCCGCCGGCGCATGCTCCACGCCCAGCCGCAGGTCCTGCAGCAGGAACTTCATCAGGTCGCGGTGCCCGGGGTAGCGGATCGTCTTGTACGCCACGCGGGTCTCGGCTACACACTTGCCTTCGCCCACCAGCGTCTCGACCAGGCTGCCCACCCCGCCCGACGTGTAGAACGCCTCGTACTCCACGCCCTCGAAGCTGAAGTTCTCCAGCCCCTCGAGCGCGGGCACTTCGACCCGCCTGCCGTCGAGCATCACGTTGCACGGCTCGCAGTACTCATTCACCACCCCCGCCACCGACCAAGTGACGTTGTACTTCAACATGTTGGTCGGGTACTGGGGCAACGCCCCAACCCGCAGCACCAGATCGTGCAGTTCCTTCATCTCCTTCGCGATGTCGTTCGCCGCGATCGCGATGTACCCGGGCGCGAGCCCGCATTGCGGCACGAGCGCAACCTTCACCCTGCCCGAATCCGCGACCGCCTGCACCTGCCGCGTCGTCTCGACATCCTCGGTCACATCGAAGTAGTGCACGCCCAGCTCGTTCGCCATCTCCGCGATGCCCGCGACCAGATCGAACGGAAGCATGCACACCACATAGTCCTGACCGGTCATCGCCGCCCGCACCGCGCCGCGATCCGACGCGTCGACGACCTTCGTCGCGAACTCGACCTTGTGCTTCACCAGCCCCCGCAGCCGGTTGATGTTCCCCTCGGCCTCGGCCAAGTTGGCCGCGTCCCGGTCCGCG
>JBEIUO010000676.1:0-2323 GCA_040374335.1 Phycisphaeraceae bacterium | reverse complement strand
TTCCCCCGGTTAAACTGCCCCCCCGACCCGTCCTTCTGCCACCACCGCGCCGACACGTCGTTCGCCGTCACGTACCCGAGCACGCACTCCAGCGCACGCTCCAACGGCACGTCCCGCACGAACCCGCCGCCGGGCGCGAGCCCCACCACCACGCCAAGCTCCGCCTCGAAGTCCACCTGGTCCTGGTTCATGCACACCCGCGGGATCACGATGTCCTCCCCCGGCAGGCTCACCGCCATCGGGTTCTTCGTGAACAGCATCGGCCGCGACGGGGGCGCCTTGCCCTGCTCCGCCGCGTGGGCCGCGTAGTTCTGCCCCACGCCGATCACGTGCCGGATCAGCACTTCGCCACCCGGGGTATCGATCGCCACACCGAACTTCGTCCTGTACAGCTTCATCGCCAACCCTTTCGCTCAGACGACATCGACCTCGCCCGGTTCCGGACACAAACCCGCCGCGTGCCCCTCGCCGAGCACCTTGCGGATCGCTCCCGCCCCCGCGACACCCATGTCCACCGTCAGCCGCGTCACGTACATGGAAACGTAGCGGTCGATCCGCTCCAGATCCGGCATCTCCGTCTTGCTCGCCTTCGCGTTCGCCATCGCGAACGGCAGCGTGTAGTTCAGCGACTCCTGCCGGTGCTTGAGCGCGTGCTCGATCGACCGCCGCAACAGCCCGACGATCTCCGCCTGTGCCCCCTCCCCGAACCGACCGTCAAAGTCCCGCCGGATCGCGTTCACGCCCAGCGGCAGCGGCAGGTTCCGGGTCTGCTTCCACCATGACCCTAAGTCGATCACCTGCCGCAGCCCGGCATCCTCGTACGACACCTGAGCCTCGTGGATCACCAGCCCCAGCTTCGTCCGCTTCTCCGCCACCTCCGGGATGATCTTCTCGAACGGCGTCTCTACAAACCGCGTCAGCGGCGGCATCCACGTCTTCCCGATCAACAAATTCAGCACCAGAAACGCCGTCGTCTTCTTCCCGGGAATCGCGACCGTCACCTCCGGTCGACGCAGCGCCTCCACCTCCGACAACTCGAAGTCGTCCTCGTGCCGAACCACCTTCGGCCCGTACCCCTCCCCAAACGACGACCCGCAGTGCGTGATCGCGTACCGCTGCCGCACCTCGGGGTACGCCCGCACGCTCAGCGCCGTGATGTCGTAGTCCCCGTAGTCGATCGCACGCCGATTGAACTGCTCGATGTCCCCAGGAATCGGTTCGAACGTAAACCGCCCCGTGTCGATCGCCGGCTTCCCGTCCGCTCCCGGCCAACGCGTCCCATCCGGGTTGATCTTCCCCGTGATCGGCCACCACATAAAGCAGTCGTCCGGGTCCCCCGAGTGCGCAAGAGTCAGCGTGTGTCGTGTCGCGGCCATAGTTCCATTATTGCCGCTCACGGGTCCAGCGCGGCATCCGCCCTCCGAACCGCCCGGCAGAACGCCGCGATCAGCTCCGGATCCTTCACCCCGCGCTCCCGCTCCACCCCGCTCGAAACATCCACCGCGTACGGCCGAACCACCCGAATCGCCTCCTCCACGTTCGCTGGCGTCAGCCCCCCCGCCAAAATGATGTGCCGGGGTGACTCCGCGACAAACCCCGCCAACGCCCCCCAGTCCACCGTCGCCCCCGACCCCGGGTTCGCCCCGTCCACCAGGATCGCCGCCACCTCGTCCACCACCGCCCACTTGTCCAACGCCTCGCCGAAGGTCGCCGGGTCAAACGCCACCGCCTTGATGACGTCCGGCCCGCAGCTCTTCACCGTCCGCACGTCCTCGTCCCCGTGGAGCTGGTTCATCGCCAGAAACGGGCACGCCTCCTCGATGTCGCAGAACGCCTCCACGTCCGGATCCCGGAAAACCCCCACCGCGCTCACCCACGGCGGCAGCATCGACACCAGCCCGTCGGCCTCACCGGGGTCAATCGCCCGGGGCGACCCCTCGACGAAAACAAAACCCACCGCGTCCGCCCCCGCCTCCACCGCCGCGGCCAGGCTGTCCTGGTCCCGAATGCCGCAAATCTTGATCCTTGTCCTGGCCATGATCTCGCCTCCCTGAAAGGCCGATGGTACGGCGACCGAGTCCGAGAAGACGCTAACCCGCCAAACCCCCACGGCCGCGTCTATAGTGCGCTTCTACGGGAGGCCGACCCCGGCGCGTGGTGGCATCGGGTGGACGGCGGACATTACAGCGAGGTTCCGACATGGTCAGTTATTCCAAGGGTCTGGAAGGCGTCGTCGCGGCAGAAACGAAGATGTCCTTCATCGACGGCGAAAAGGGCGTTCTCGAGTACGTTGGGATCCCCATCGGCGAACTCGCCTCGAACT
>JBEIUO010000716.1:0-2126 GCA_040374335.1 Phycisphaeraceae bacterium | reverse complement strand
TTCGGTCGCGCCGTCAAAGACAGCCACCCGCACCAGATAGCAGTTCGTTTGGTACGGCCCCGGACTGAACTTCCGAACCTCCACCCGTGGAGGCAAACCGGGGTGTCCCGTCGCTTCAGACTCTGGAATCCGCAGAGGTTTGGACATGGAATGACCCAATCGGCGTTAAACTACAGGGGACACCGGTCACGGAAAGGACCAATGTAGGCCCCGCGAAGGAACGACCTATGACCAACCAACAACACCAGTCCGACCCCCTCCCCTCCCCCGCGCCCCGCGCCCGGTCTTCCGGTGGCCACGGCCCCGTCCTCGGCCTCCTCGGTCTCCTCTACGCCCTCGCCCTCATCCTCTCCTTCACCCTCATCGCCCGAAACCGACCTGACATCGGCATAGGCATCGGCATCGTCGGCATCCTCCTCGTGCTCACCACCGCCCCCCTCGCCTTCATCGCCGCAGTCCAGCTCATCAGCTCCGACACCCGCGCCCTCTCCTCCAAGCTCGACGAAGTCACCCGCGCCGTCCGCGAAATGGCCGGCCAGCACGCCCTCTCCGACGACGCCCGCCGCCTCCTCAACCGAGGCACCGAACGCGACATCCTCTGCCGCGCCATCGAAGAAGACATCGCCGCCCAAAACTGGGACGCCGCGATGGTCCTCGTCCGCGAGCTCGCCGACCGCTTCGGCTACCGCCAGGACGCCGAAGAGTTCCGCCGCCGCATCGAGCAGGCCCGCGCCGCAACCCTCGAAGCCCAAGTCAACGACGCCATCGCCTACCTCGACGGCCTCATCATCCAACGCCGCTGGGACGCCGCCCTCGCCGACGCCGGCCGCCTCCAACGCCTCTACCCCGAATCCCCCCGCGTCGAGGGCCTCCGCCAACGCGTCATCCAGGCCCGCCTCTCCTTCAAGGACGAACTCGAACGCAAGTTCCTCGAAGCCACTCACGAAGGCCGCGCGGACGAAGCCCTCGCCCTACTCAAAGACCTCGACTCCTACCTCACCCCCCAGGAAGCCGAACCCCTCCGCGAACTCGCCCGCGGCGTCATCGGCAAGGCCCGCGAAAACCTCGGCGCCCGCTTCAAGCTCTCCGTCCGCGATCGCCGCTGGCGCGAAGCCGTCGAAGTCGGCGAACAGATCATCCGTGATTTCCCCAACACCCGCATGGCCGCGGAAGTCCGTGAAGTCATCGACGGCGTCCGCTCCCGCGCTGCTTCAGTCGCCTGATCACCATGAGCCCCATCGCACTCCTCGCCGCCAGCGCGATCCTCGCGCACACCCCCGGCCCCGTCACCATCCGCGTCGCCACGTTCAACGTCGAAGACGTGCGCACCACCGACCTGCAGGACCCCGCGCACCCGCGGCTGAAGCAAATCGCGGAGGTCATCCAGCGCGTCCGGCCCAACATCATCCTGCTCAACGAACTCGCCTACGACCAACCCGGCGCACCCGGCTTCGTCGAGGGTGAACCCGCGGGCCAGAACGCCCTTCGCTTCATCAACTCCTTCCTCATCACCCCCCAGAACGGCATCGAGCCCATCCGCTTCAAGCCCTTCATCGCCCCGACCAACACCGGCCTCTCCAGCGGCTTCGACCTCGACAACGACGGTGCCACCGCCAGCACCTACACCTTCCCCGCCCCCGCCGGCCCCGACGGCAAGCCGTCCGACCTCCCGCCCGACGCCCGCGCCTACGGCAACGACTGCTGGGGCTTCGGCGGCTTCCCCGGCCAGTACGGCATGGCCCTCCTCGTCGACGAACGCCTCGAGATCCTCACCGACCAGATCCGCACCTTCCAACGCCTCCCGTGGGACTACGTCTCCGGCGCGTTCATCCCCACCAAGCCCGACGGCACCGCCTGGTTCACCCCGGAAGAGCTCGCCGTCGCCCGCCTGAGCTCCAAGAGCCACTGGGACGTCCCCGTCAAACTCCCCAACGGCGAGATCCTCCACGTCCTCTGCAGCCACCCCACCCCGCCAGCGTTCGACGGCCCCGAAGGCCGCAACAAGAAGCGCAACCACGACGAGATCCGCTTCTGGCGCGACTACATCGAGAACGCCCCCTACATCGTCGACGACAACAACAACCCCGGCGGCCTCCGCCGCGGCGACCTGTTCGTCATCCTCGGTG
>JBEIUO010000596.1:0-2666 GCA_040374335.1 Phycisphaeraceae bacterium | reverse complement strand
GTGCCGTCGGGCGTCGGGTAATCTGTGCCGAACAGCGAGAAGGAGTCGCGCTTGCCGAGCGCATTCTGCAGAATGACCGGGATCAGATGCGTCTCGGGCTCGTGATCCTCGCCGAGCAAGCCCGAAGGATCGCAGCCGCAGACGTTGAAGTAACGGAGAAACGAGAGCGAGATCGGCCGCCCCTGGCGACGGCGGGACTCGGCGTAGTCGAGCAGGATGTGCTCACCATGGAGTTTCGTTCGGCCGTATGGGCTCATCGGGCTTTGCGGGCATGACTCCGGGACCGGGATCAGGTGCTCCGGGGGTTGGCCGTACGTTGAGCAACTGGAGGAGAAGACGAGCCGTTCGACGGCGGAGTTGTCGAGAGACTCCAGAAGAGCAACAAGGCCCAGGACATTGCACCTGTAGTACTTGAGCGGGTCATCGACCGATTCGCCCACGTAGGCGAGCGCCGCGAAGTGCATCACCGTATCGATGCTGTGCTTTCGCAGGGTTCCGTTCACCGTGGCGTGGTCGGAGATGTCTCCGTGCACCACAGTGAGCCGATTCGGCGCGATCTGGCGGACCGCGTCCAGTGCCGCGAGATGGCCGCGATAGAGATTGTCCAGGGCGACGACCTTATGGCCGGCCTCCAGAAGTCGCTTCACTGTGTGCGATCCGATGTATCCCGCGCCCCCGGTTACCAAAATGTTCATGACGGCTCCTTTGCGGGGGCATCGTACCGGGCCATCCGCCCCTTGGTCTGGAGGGGTGTTTTTGTTGACGAGGGGGCAGACGCCCCGGGGCCGCTGGCATTACCATGCGGGCATGAAGAAGTCTCTGGCAATGATCCTGTTCGCCCTTGCCGGTACCGTCGCCTCCGGACAGGTTCCCAAGGGGTACTACCGACAGCCGACGATCCACAACGACCAGATTGTGTTCGTTGCGGAGGGAGACCTTTGGAAGGTACCTGTCACGGGGGGCGTCGCGACGCGCCTCACGACCCATACCGGCGACGAATCGACCCCGGAGCTGAGCCCCGATGGCGACTGGGTCGCCTTCGTTGGAACCTACGAAGGTCCTCCCGAGGTGTACGTGATGCCCACGCACGGGGGCCTGCCCAAGCGGGTTACCTGGGACGCTCGTCGGACCAACGTCATCGGGTGGCGGGGTGATCGCATCATTGCGTCGACCGAGCGGTTTAGCACGCTCCCGTCGTGGCAGCTGACCCTGAACGATCCCGCGAGCGGCGCCCGCGAACTCGTGCCCCTCGCCCAGGCCAGCGACGGAGTCTGGGACGACGAGGGCAAGAACCTCTTCTTCACACGCCTCCAGTTCCAGGGAAGCCAGACCAAGCGGTACAAGGGCGGGACCGCCCAGCAGCTCTGGCGGCTCACCGAGGGGACCGCCGAGGCGACCCCGCTCACGAAGGACTTCCCCGGGACAAGCACCAACCCCATGTGGTGGAAGGACCGGGTGTACTTCATCACCGATCGCGACGGCACCATGGAGATCTGGTCCATGTCCGGGTCCGGGGACGATCTCAAGCAGCACACCCGGCACGATTGGCTCGATGTGAAGGGGGCATCGCTCTCGAACGGTCGCATCGTCTTCCAACTCGGCGCCGACATCCACCTGTTCGACATCGCAACCGGCGCTGAGACACCCCTCTCGATCACGCTCGACTCCGACTACGACCAGACGCGGGAAAACTGGGTCACCAAGCCCATGGACTACCTCACGGCGGCCCACCTCTCGCCCGACGGCCAGAGCGTTGTGCTTACCGCACGCGGGCAGGTCTTCGTCGCGCCCCGTGAGCAGGGACGCTTCCGCGAACTCACCCGCTCCGGCGGCGTGCGGTACCGCGATGCGCGTTTCATGCCCGATGGCAAGTCAATCCTCGCGCTCTCCGACGAAAGCGGCGAAGTTGAACTCTGGACACTTCCCCTCAAGGGCGAGGCCCGAGCCCAGCTCACCTCCGACGGCAAGGTCCTCCGCTGGGAAGGCGTCCCGTCTCCCGATGGCAAGTGGATCGCCCACCACGACAAGGACCAGGAACTCTGGCTGCTCAACGTCGAGACGAAAGAGCAGAAGAAGCTCGACTTCAACCCCTACGAGAACATGTCCGGCGTTGTGTGGTCCGCGGACAGCCGCTGGATCGCCTACGTCAACCACGCAGACAACCTCAACGCCTACGTCAAGCTCTACGACACATCCTCCGGCATCTCGCTCAACGCCACCACCGACCGGTACATGAGCGGCTCGCCCGCCTTCTCCCCGGATGGAAACTGGCTGTACTTCATCTCCGATCGCCATCTCGACTCCGAGGTCAGTTCTCCCTGGGGTCCTCTCGCACCGGAGCCGTACTTCAACAACCGCTCCAAGCTCTACGCCCTCGCACTCCGTCCCGGCCTTCGTTTCCCATTCACCCCGAAGGACGAGCTCCAGGTCATCGAGAAGGACAAGAAGGACGAGAAGAAGCCATCGAGCGACGCAAAGGATGAAAAGCCCGCGGACCCGGCCAAGAAACCCTCCACCGAGATCACCGCCGAGGGCCTTACCGCTCGCCTCTTCGAAGTCCCCGTCCCTCCTGGCAACTACGAGTCCCTGAGCGTCACCGAGAAGCGGCTCTTCTGGGTCTCACGCAAGTCCGACAAATCCGAGATCTCCGTGCTCGAGATCACCGG
>JBEIUO010000389.1:0-3726 GCA_040374335.1 Phycisphaeraceae bacterium | reverse complement strand
TCCCCCCCCCCCCCCCTCCCCGGCCCACCCCACCCCCCCCCCCCCCCACCACCCAACCCCCCCCCGCCAACACACCCCCCCCCTCCCCCGCCCCCCCGCCCCGCGCCCCCCCGCCACACCGATCCACGACCCCCCCCCCCCCCCCCCCGTGTACACTCCTTGCATGCAACGTCTGAAGCGAATGCTTCCTCGCCACGACATGCCAAGGCCCCGTTCCGGCCGACGCCTTGGCTTTACCATCGTTGAACTTCTGGTTTGCATCGGCGTGGTCGCCGTGCTCATCGACTTGCTGATTCCCACACTGGGCACTTCGAAGCGCAAGGCGAAGATCGTCGGATCGCAACTAACAGCGCACCAGTGCAGCCTGTTGCTTGATATGTACCTTACAGATTACCGCGAAGTGTACCCGATCGCGTCAAGTGACACAGCGACTGCCGTTACCCCGGGTGAGGCCTCGCGGTTGTGGTACCAACCGCTCGTCCTCGCGGGCTACGCCGACTCCGTTGCTCAGATTGACCCCGACTCCATCAAGGCCGGCAAAGCCACCTACCGAATGTCGATCGCCCTCGCGTACGACGATGCACTCATGATCCCCGGAAACACAGTGGCTCCATGGCCGCAAGTGATCTCGCCGGTTCGCCGGCACGAAGTGCGGTACCCCGATTCGAAGGGCTCCGTCTACCAGTACTTTGTCGTAGGAGGCGACCCGCAGGGGTTCTGGTGCTGCTTGCCCGTAGCCCCCACCGGCGCAGTGGCGATGTGCGACAACTCAGTTCGCTCCGGGCCATGGACAGCGTTCGTCCGCGAGTCCGATCCGCCGGTCGAAAATGCGATCGGCCTTCCCGTTTACACCACATGGGCCGGCCGCGTCGGCCGGGACATCTGGCCGTAGGATGACTCTGTCATAAGGATCTCAGCATGAACCGAGTCGTGTCGTACATCGCCCTCGTCGTCTGCGCTGCCGCCGCATGCCCCGCAGCGGCGCAGTCCAGCACCCCGTTACCATGCTTCTGCCCCTTCCAGGACGATTGCCTCAACTCTGGGTCCGAGGGCTTCTGCGAGGGCGACATGATGTGGTGCGATGGCGGTTGGGGCAACTGCGCCGACGGCTTTGATGTTGCAGGGTTCACTTCGGTCTTTAAGACATGCCGTTTCGTGATCGGCGCCACCGGCACCGTGGGCCCGTGCGGTATCCCCGGTGCAAACCAGGTTCAAACCGCCTGCCGCCGCTCCGCCGGCGGTACCACCCAGTGCTGCTACATTGAGAAGACCGACATGTTCGAGATTACCACCGGGTACGGCAATGTAATGATCCCATCTGGAGAGGTAAGCCCGTGCTCCGCCGGCTCCTGACCGTCACCTTATGCTCACTCTTCGCCCGCTGCGCCGCCGCGCAGCAGGCGGACTTCTCATGCAACGACCTCATGTCGATTGCAGCGGCCAATGCGCCACTGTCCGGAAGCTTTCGGCTCGTCTGCCGTTCAAACGGCACAGGTCGCCAGCGCGTCGCGGGCTTCGATCTAGCCACAAACTCGTGGTTCATCGGAGACTCTGGCTCGGTACAACTCGGAAACCCCGATGGCTCGTTCGCCATCGGCACGATGTTCGATGAGTCGTGGCGTCCCGCCACCCCGGCAGAACTCGACCAATGGGGCGTCATGGTCCGTTACCTCCCCAACTTGGTCCTTCGGCAGATCGCCTCCGATCCGGCGTGCTGCGTCGCTGTACGTCCATCCGAGTCGACCGGCGGCATGGTCGCAACGGTCCGAATCACCGATAGCCGCATCACGCTGCCACGAGGGATCCTCACCCGCGCCACCGAGCCGGATCTCTTCGACGTCGATATCGACCCGCTCGGTCGCGTTGCGGGCCTCCGACTCTCCGGAAAGACCTGGTGGGTCTACACCTTCGACAAAGAAGCGAAGGACAACCTCTGGATCGTCCCGAGGTGGGGCCCTGAGAACGCTGCGTGGGTCTGTACGACGATCGAGACCTCCGCCCGCTCGCGCCCGGACTGGTTCACCCCGGCCGCGGCGATGGAGTTCGCCCGCGCGAACAAGGCTGTCGCCATAAACGGCGACAAAAACCTCCTGCAGCTCGCCGGCCTCCCCGCCGCTCCCACCCCCGGCCTTCAGGCTCCTGCACCGCAACCAACTTCCGGCACCCACTGGCCCGCGGTCGTGACCGTCTCTGGTGGAGTCGCCTGCTTCGTCGCCGCATTCTTGATTTGGCGCAGCCGCCGCGCATGATCCCAACATCACGCCGCAACCCTCGCGCTCGCTGTCTCGCTCCACGGTCCGTGACTTCGACGGCCCAGCCATCTCCGGCCCATCAACCCGACGAAGACCGCGCCAAGATCAATCCCGCACGCCAGCGTACGAGTGACGGACCTCCGCCCGGGAGCCCCTTTGGAGGAGGGAGGGACGCACCGTGGTCCCCATCTCGCGCGACTTATGCAACGCGGACGCAAGCTACGACCTCGCAAGCACCGTGAGCAATACCAAAGCCGAGGGAAACCTCAAACGCGCGAAGGGCGTCCGATCAGCAATGAACGCCTCACACACTCTCGTCCCTGAGGCCTCCGGCCTCCGCCCTATGCCCCTCTCCCAATCCCCCTAACCGTCGCCACCGCGCTCACCGCCGCGCCCGTCAGCACCACGCCCACGAACACGAACACCGCCCACGGGGACAGCATCTGCGTCGCGCCCGTCGCCACACGACCGATCCCCTCCACCAGCCACAGAAACAGCCCGCCCTCCATCGCGCCAACCAGCAGCAGGAACACCGACATCGGCCCCAGCACCCGCACGCGTTCCTCCGGTGAAAGCCGCAGAAACTCGTCCTTCCGCGGGATGTTGATCAGCCCCGGCGTGTGCCGCGCCATCGCGTTGATCCCACCGAGCCCCAGCCCCATCATCAGCGCCGTCATCACCAGCGACACCAGCGGCAGCAGAAACCACGTCGCCACCGACTTGCTCGCCCACCCGTCCGGCGTGCCCGACATGTCAAAGTGAATCGGGTACCGATCCGGCAGCCGCGGGTACCACACCGCCGCACGCCACCACAACGCACCCTGCGCGACCACGCAGACGCACACCGCAAAGAGCTTCGAGCCCCTCAGCACCGGCTGCTCTCCCGCACCACCAGCCGCGTCGGGTACTTCTCGCACACCACCGGCGCATCCCGCTCCTCGATCCGCGCCACCAGCATCCGCACCGCCGCCGAGCCCAGCTCCTCCATCGACAGCGTCACCGACGAAAGCCGCGGCGTCACCAGGTTCGCCGCCTTCGTGTCGTCAAACCCCACCACGCGGAACCCGCCCGGGCACTGCACTCCCAGTTCCGCCGCGCGACGCAGGATACCGATCGCGATATCGTCGTTGCCCGCGAGAATCGCCGCGCCGCTCAGCACGCCGTCCCGGTGCGCACGCTCCGCCCACTCCCGACCCCACGCCAGCGAGTAGTCCCCGAAGCACACCTGGTCCTCACGCGCCGGGGAGCCCGCCGCCGCGAGGGTCGCCTTGAACACCTCCGCGCGCGCCGCGCTGTCGAAGTTCTCGCGCGGCCCGCCCACAAACGTGCACCGCGCCGCCGGTGTTCCCGCCAGCAGATGCTCCGTCGCCTGCTTCGCCCCCACCGTGTTGTCCAGGATCACACTGTCCACACCACGCGACGACAGATCCGTATCGAGCACCACCGTCGGCAGCTTCGTGCTCGCCATCTCCTC
>JBEIUO010000478.1:0-3199 GCA_040374335.1 Phycisphaeraceae bacterium | reverse complement strand
TTGACGGTGGTTCACTGTGTGGTGGCGATCATTTTCGCTGAGCTGACGTTCACGGCTATCTTCTTCGCGCTGAAACTGGTCTGAGCGAGCACAACGGGAGTTTGCATGTACGAGAGCCAGATCAAGTACGAGGTTTCACGCATACGCGCGGCGGCGGTGTACTGCTCGGACGGGCGACTGGGGGAGCACTTCGACGACTTCTTGCAGAATGGGCTGGGGCTGCCGCGGTACGACCGCGTGTCATTGCCCGGCGGGCCGGCGTGCTTGGCGGGGCATCCGCAGGCGCACCTGGAGGAGCAGGGGGTGGTGGATGAGTTGAAGTTTCTGGTGGAGGTGCACGGGTTGAAGCGGGTGGTGTTGATCGCGCACTCGACGTGCGCGTTCTACGGGACGCGGCTTGAGTTGAAGGAGCCGCGACTGGAGTTGGTGCAGCGGGCGGACCTGGTGCGTGCGGCGGCGTTTGTGCACCGGGTGACGGGGCTGTCGCAGATTGATGCGCACTTTGCCCGATTGGTGGACGACCGCGTTCGGTTTGAGCGCGTGGAGGTATAAGGCCTCAGGCGGGGGATTCGGCGAATGTGTAGCGGATGCCGCGCTTTGCGTGCTCGGCGAACATGCGTTCAACGATGGGGTGGTCGGCGAGGAGCTCGGGGGGGAGGACACCCTTGCGGGTGATGGTGCCGTCGAGGACCATTCGAGCGAAGATGGTGCAGGGGAATGCGGTGGTGCGCGACATGCTGGTGAAGCCTGTTGCGGGGTCGAGGAAATCGAGGACATCCCAGGTCAGGCGGGTGGGCTTGCCGTTTCGGGATCCGGTGCCGCGGACGCGCATGACGGTGAGGTCCCGTTCGCCGGGCTCGTACTTCCATTTCGGGAACATGAGGGCGGAGGTGAGGTCGAGGGGGACGACCTGTTGGCCGTTGACGGTGACGGGGTCTTTGGAGAAGAGGCCAGTTTCACGGAAGGCCCGCATGAGGGCGATGTGACCTGGGTAGCGGAGTGTTTTCTCCTTCATGAAGGGGACCTTGAGGGTGGTGGCGATGGAGCGGAGGCCGTCGGTATTAAAGGCTTCGAGGGTTCCGACTCCGGGGAGGTCCATGAGTTCGGGTTCGCTGAGAGCGGGGCGGACCACGATGCGGCCGTGCTCGACGATGCGAGAGGGGCGCGTGTATTCCTCGAGCACGTCGGCTGGTGAGAAGCCGGCCTTGTACTCGTACGGCCAGCGGCGTTCGACGGGGAGGCCGCCGACGTAGATCTCAAGCGAGTCGCACGGGTCGAGGAGGCGGGCGGCGTACCCGGCGAGGAGGTTGCTCATGCCGGGGGCAACACCGCAGTCGACGATCGCGGTGACGCCGGCGGCCTGGGCTTCGGCGTGAAGATCGATCGCGTCTTCCGCCATGAACGAGATGTCGCAGTATGGCTTTCGCGCGGCGATCACCGCGCGAAGGGCGCCGAGCCCGAGGTGGCTGGAGAGTGCGCCCAAGACGATGTCGAAGGGAGCGACGGCGCGGGTGATGGCGGTCGGGTCGGCGAGGTCGAGGAGGAGCGTCGAGGCTTTGCCCCGGGTTCGGGCGGAGGCGAGGTCGAGTGCCGCGGGACGGATGTCCGCGACGGTGACTTTGAATGCGGGATCAGCGGCGAGATCCGCGGCCATGACGGAGCCCACCATTCCTGCGCCGAGGACGATTGCGTTTGCCATGGCGGGAGGTTAGGAGGGGATCGGCTGTGTGACGCGTGGGGGTTGGCTACTTGCCGGTGCTGATGGTGACGGGACCGAGGAGGTGCTCGTCGTACCCGGGGGCGGTTTCGTGGGTGATGGTTGCTTCGGCGCGCATGTCGTCATCGGTGCCGGGGATGCCGTCCTGACCCAGGGAGCGGATGGTCATTCTCTGTTCGGGGCCGGTGGGGGCGGTGACTTCGATGACGAGTTCGCGGCCGAAGGCGTCGTTGGGTCCTGAGTGATCGTCGGGGGAGAGGGGCTCGAGCTCGGAGCCTTTCGTGGGGGACTTGCCGGCCTTAACGGCGCGGACGACTTTGTAAGCGGCGGTGCGGAGCGCGTCCTCGTTGCGTTGAGCGTCGGTTACGGGAGATGGCGATTGCTCGTCGGAGAGGAAGTAGAAGACGGCACCGGTAGTTGCGAGGGCGATCATGGCGGCGATCGCGGCGAAGGACTTTGTCTTTGCGGGCGTGGGCATGGGATGGGCTCCTGGCGGGGATCGGCGTCAGCGAGCGGGCGATGGTGGGGCGAGGAGGGCGTCGGTCATCTCGGTAATGCGCTTGTAGGCGTCGAGCGCGGTTTCGCGTTCGATGGTGCTGTCGTACTTCACGGCGGCGGTGTAGGCGGGGAGCATCCATGCGCCGTAGCCGGAGGTTTCGTCGGTGCAGACGAGGTGATTGCGGAACCATGCGCGGCGCGGGAGGCCCGAGCGGTCGGCGAGCCAGGCGCGGTCGAGGAGCAACAGAGTGGCGTTGAGCGTTGCGGGGTTGGGGTGCGTCTCGAGCACTTGGGTGAGCCACTGATCGACGCTGGCGTGGGTGCGGTCCATATCTTCGGCGATGGCGGACCATCCGGGGTCGGCGTTGGGCTGCGCGGCGCGGGATCTTGCGAAGTCTCGCGCCGAGGCGAAACTCGCGGCGGGATCGGAGGGGATGAGTCGCTGATAAGCGGTGCTGATCGCGAAGGCACAGGTCATTCGGGTGACCATTGTGGCTGAGGCGTAATCGGCGCCGACGGCTTTCCAGTACCACGGCAGGGTGTCGTAGGCAGAGTGGTACGCGGAGCCCTTTGAACCTCCGGAGCCGAATGCCGCGGAAGCGATGCCCGTGTGGCAGAGGAAGGCGACGTGGTCGGAGCCACCTCCGAGCGTACCGATCTCGCCGAAGCCGATGTCGGCGATCATTCGGTCGGCGGATTCTGCGGATGGGACGAGGGCGACGCACGACGCGATGGCTTGTTTGAGGGCGGGCGAGGCAGAGGCGGAGAACTTGGGGCCCATGGAGGCCATGTCGAGGTTGAGGTAGGCGACTCCGTTCTTGAGGAGCGTGTCGTGGTTGGCTTCGACCCATTCGCTGCTGCCGATGATGCCGAACTCCTCAGCCCCCCAGGCGGCGAAGACGATCGTGCGGGTGGGGCGTTGGCCTTGTGCGGCGAGTTCGGCGAGCACGCGTGCTGCTTCGAGGACGACGATGGTTCCGCAGG
>JBEIUO010000503.1:0-3067 GCA_040374335.1 Phycisphaeraceae bacterium | reverse complement strand
GAAGACCTTGACGGCCGTGGGGATGGCGACGAGGAAGGTGAGGGCGGAGAAGACGGTGCTGGCGAGTTCGCTCATGCTCGTGAACATGTGGTGGCCCCACACGATGAAGGAGACGCCGGCGATACCGAGGCTGGCGAACGCGACCGCGCGGTAGCCGAAGATCTGCTTGCGGCTGTGGACGGCGATGGTCTCGTTGATGATGGCCATGCCGGGCAGGATCATGACGTACACGACGGGGTGGGAGTAGAACCAGAAGAAGTGCTGGAAGAGAACGGGGTCACCGCCGAGCGCGGGGTCAAAGATACCGATCTTGAGTACACGCTCCATGGTGAGGAGGAGCAGCGTGATGCCGATGACGGGAGTCGCGAGGACCTGGATGACTGCGGCGGAGTAGATACCCCAGACGAACAGGGGCATATCGAACCAGCCCATGCCGGGGGCGCGGAGCTTGTGGACGGTCACGACAAAGTTCATACCGGTCAGGATCGAGCTGAACCCGAGGATGAACGCGCCCAGGACCATGAGGACCACGCGGTTGTTGGCCTCGGGGTCGGTCATCGTTGAGTACGGGGTGTAGAACGTCCAACCGGTATCGACACCGCCGAGGAGGATGGACCCGACGGCGAAGAGCGAACCGAAGACGTAGATGTACCAGGAGAGGAGGTTGAGCTTGGGGAAGGCAACGTCCTTCGCACCGATCATGAGCGGCAGGAGGAAGTTACCGAGCGATGCGGGGACACTGGGGACGATGACCATGAAGACCATGATCGCGCCGTGGAGCGTGAAGACGCGGTTGTAGAGCTTGTTGCCGTCGGTGATGGTGTCGGCATCGGCGGGGAGGGCTCCGACGCTGCGGGCGAGGTCACCGAGGAACTGCCCCTTGACGACGGAGCGGTCCTCCATCTTTGGTTTGCCGTTCGCATCGAGGAGCTGCTTGCCCGCGGCGTCGAGGGCGGGGACCTGCACGGTCTCGGTGCGGGTGGGCTGGAGGAGTTCGACGCGGACCGCGATCGCGGCCATGCCACCGATGAAGAACATCGTGAGGATCGCGAAGAGGTACATGATGCCGATCTTCTTGTGATCGACGGTCGTCATCCAGTCCCAGACGGTCGCGATGGAACCGCCGGAGGACTGGAGGTAGCTCCCGTGGTGGCCGTGGCTGTGATCGTGTGAACTTGACATTCGAATCTCCGAACCTGCTCGACTTGCTGGCCCCCGCTGGCGGAGCCGGGGTGTTGTGTGACCGGGGTTACTTCGCCGCGGGTGCGGCGCTGAGGGTCTTCATGTACTCGAAGATGGCGTTCAGCTGTTCGTCCTTGAGGAGCGCAGCGGGGTAGGGGGTCATGTTGTTGCCCTTGCCGGCGACGACCTTCTTGCCGGGCTCACGGGTAGATTCCCAGACGTAGTTCTTGAACGCGACCTCGTCGGCCTTCTCGGCGGCGGTCATTTTGGAGCCGTCGGCGAAGAGGGAGTCGCGATCGCGGAGGCCCTTCCACGTGGGGCCGGTGTTGTCGTTGCCGTTGACGCTGTGGCAGGAGGCGCAGCGGCCCTTGTAGAGCTGTTCGCCCCACTTGACGATGTCGTCTGGGGTGCCGACGTAGACGAGCCACTTGTCGTAGATGTCCTTGGGGACCACGCGGAGGATGGCGGCCATTTCGCTGTGTTCGTCACCGCAGTACTCGGCGCAGAAGACCCAGTGGTCGGTGTAGGGGGCGCCGTTGAGGAAGGCCCGCTTGGGCTCGGGGTAGCTGAGGGGTTTGTCGGGGCTGGTATTGGCCTTGCCGGTGCGGACCCAGACCTGGGTGTAGCGGTTTGGGAGGAGGTCGGCCTTGACGCGGTAGTCGGGGATCCAGAAGGCGTGCATGACGTCCGAGCTGTTCATGCGGAAGCGGACGTGGGAGTCCTCGGGGACGTAGAAGACGGGGATGGGGCGGGCACCGATGGTGACGTCTTCGTTGGTTTCGGCGCCGTTGGGGTAGACCAGCTGCCAGCTCCAGCGGAAGCCGGTGAGGTTGAGTTCGATGGCGTTGCCGGGGGGGGCGACCTTATCGATGTAGGCCCAGAAGCCCTTGAAGAAGATCACGACGAGCATGATCGTGGGGATGATGGTCCAGGCGATCTCGAGGGGGGTGTTGTGGGCGGCGGAGCGGGGTCCGGCGACACCCTTGCGGGCGCGGTACCTGACGACCAGGTAGAACACGATTCCCATCAGGAAGACGAACCAGACGACGCAGAACCACCACAGGAACAGGAACATGTCATCGGACTCGCGTCCGATGTCGCTGGCGGCGTGGCCGCGGAGCCAGTGCTTGCGCCAGAACTCTTGGCTGAAGATTCCTGGTCCACCTTCGCCGAGGGTGTTGATCCAGCTCACGCCGACTACCAGCTTGCCGAACACTGCATTCATGACGCCAGTCCTGTGGAGTTGGGAACGTGATCGTTGCGGAGGGCCGAGGATGCCGCGGCTTCGAGCCGGGCGCGGGCCTGCGTTCGGGCCCTTTCGCGGAGCATGAGGAGACTGATGCCGGCACCGACCACAAGGATCGTGATGGCACCGGCGACCTGCATGAGGCGGAAGACCTGCACGGTGTATTTACCCGTGTTGGGGTCGAGCATGTAGCAGAAGGACATGAGACGGTCGCCGATGGAGGGCTTGATGGTGCCTTCGGAGGCGGCGATGAGGGAGAGCTTGACGTCGCGGGGGTCGAGGTCGAAGCCGTGGATGTAGCGGGTGATTTTGCCGCGGGGGGAGACGATGTAGGTGGCGACAGGGTGGGAGTACTCGCCGGTGCTGAGCTGGCGGTACTTGAAGCCGAGGACTTTGGCGAGGGCGGCGGCGGAGGCGGCGTCGCCGGTGTGGAGTTTCCAGGAGTCCTTGAGCTTCTTGCGGAGTTCGGGGGCGGGGGATGTGGCGTAGGTCGCGTGGTAGAGGTCGCGCTTTTGAGCGGCGAGTTGGGGGCCTTCTTGGGGATCGAAGGAGAACCAGAGGACGCGGTAGTCGTCGCCGAGGGCGAGATCGAGCTTCATGAGACACTCGGTCTGCTTGAGCATGAGGACGTCGCAGACG
>JBEIUO010000735.1:0-2033 GCA_040374335.1 Phycisphaeraceae bacterium | reverse complement strand
GGCGAGCACGAGGGCGGGGGCGGGTTCGGGCTTGGGTTTGCGGATGGTTGGGGGAGTGGCGAGCTTGATAAGGAGCTCGGCGGCTCGGCGGACGGAGTCGAGGGCGAGGCGGCGGCGGTTGATGTCGAGGGAGGAGGGATTTTCGGGGAGGGCGGGGAGGTTGTGGAAGTCGCGGAGGATGGCTTCGACGACCGCGCCGGTGACGATGGTGGAGCGGCTCTTGGTGATGGCTTCGAGTTGGAGGAGGAGCTTTTCGATGTCTGGGAGGAGCATGAAGCGAACGAGGGAGATGACGGAGATGGCGAGGGCTTTGGCGATGGAGGGGAGGGTGTGTTTGGGGTCGAGATAGAGTTCGAGGAAGGTGTCGAGGTTGATGGCGGACGGGTTGGTTGCGGTGGTGATGTGTTTCATGCCTCCAACGTACGCGAAGTTGGGAGGAATGCAAGAAGGCCCACCCGGGGGAGCCCATGGGAATGTGGATTCAAACTGACATACTGTTGTCAGTTTGGTGGGGGAGAGGGGAAAAAAGTGGCAAAGTGGTCGAGTGGCAAAGTGCCGCGGTGGCGCTTGCTCGCGCTACTTGATCGAGGCGAGGTCGATGACGAAGCGGTACTTGACGTCGCTTTTCAGCATGCGTTCGTAGGCTTCGTTGATCTTCTGCATGGGGATGGTTTCGATGTCGGAGACGATGGAGTGCTTGCCGCAGAATTCGAGCATTTCCTGGGTTTCTTTGATACCGCCGATGAGGGAGCCGACGAGGCGGCGGCGGCGGAAGAGCATGGGCATGACGTGGAGGGGCGGGTGCGGGTGTTCGGGGGCGCCGACGAGGCACATGGTGCCGTCGAGGGCGAGGAGGTTCATGAAGGGGTTGAGGTCGTGTTGGGCGGAGACGGTGTTGATGATGAGATCGAAGGAGTTGGCGTGGGCGTTCATCTCGGATTCATTCTTTGAGATGATGACGTCGTTGGCGCCGAGGCGTTTGGCGTCGGCGGCTTTGCCGGGGGAGGTGGTGAAGAGGGAGACGTGGGCGCCCATGGCGTGGGCGAGTTTGACGCCCATGTGGCCGAGGCCGCCGAGGCCGACGATGCCGACCTTCTTGCCGGGGCCTGCGGCCCAGGTGCGGAGGGGGGAGTAGAGGGTGATGCCGGCGCAGAGGAGGGGTGCCGCGGCGGCGGGGTCGAGGTTGGCGGGGACTTTGAGGACGAAGTGTTCGTCGACGGTGACGTTTGTGGAGTAGCCGCCGAAGGTCATGGGGGCGGTGCCGTGTTTGTCGGGGCCGTTGTAGGTGAAGGTGGAGCCGTTGTCGCAGTAGTTTTCGAGGTCGCGTTTGCAACTGGGGCAGGAGCGGCAGGAGTCGACCATGCAACCGACGCCGACGAGGTCACCGGGTTTGACTTTGGTGACTTGGTTTCCGGTGCGGAGGACGCGGCCGATGATTTCGTGGCCGGGGACGACGGGGTAGACGGTGAAGCCCCATTCGTTGCGGGCGAAGTGGAGGTCGGACTGGCAGACGCCGCATAAGAGGATGTCGATGTGAACGTCTTTGGGGCCGGGGTCGCGGCGGGTGATGGCGAGTGGGGCGAGGGGGGTGGTGGCGGAGTGGGCGGCGAAGGCGTTGGCGGCGGGCATGGGGAGGTCCTTTGGGGGAGCGGGGGTTTGCGAGGAGGGTTAGGCGAGGGGGACGTTGAGTTCGGTGATGTAGGTGGAGGCGTCGGGGCCGGATTCTGGGCCGCGGAGGTAGCGTTCCCAGATGTCGGGGCGGGTCTTGCGGCCGAGGGCTTTGGCTTTGCGGTCGAACTCGGACCACGCGGCGAAGAGGCCGTCGTAGGGGCCTTGGTAGATGGCGCGGATGACTTTGGATTCGGGGATGGAGGATTGGAAGACGCGACCGGCGGGGGTGAGTTGGCCGTCGATGGGGAAGCCGACTTCGAAGTCGAAGGTTGTTGAGGAGAGGGTGAGGTGGTGGGAGACGAGGGGGCCGACGGGGCGGAGGCCCTGTGCGGCGAGGGTGGCGATGACTTCGTTGATCGCGG
>JBEIUO010000178.1:0-5825 GCA_040374335.1 Phycisphaeraceae bacterium | reverse complement strand
GGCTCGGTGAAGGAGAGCATCATGGCCGGACTGTTCACGAATGATCTGTTCAACGGGGAAGCCCTCGGCGGCCCCTGGATCGAGAGCGACCGCGGGATCTTCCGCGCCAACTTGTTCGACGCCCAGCCGCTCGGGCAGACGACGCCGGATGCCTCCGCGGCGGGCGGCAAGACTGCCACGGCGACGCCGAGCGACAAGGCTGCCGGGACGTCCGCTTCGAGCGGGAAGTCGGCTGGCACCTCGCTCACGACCGGCGGGTCTGCTACTCCCGCGGCGTTGCCTGAAGGCATCGCGACGGAGGGCGAGTTCCCCTGGCTCCCCGTCGCGCTCGTTGGTGGCGGCCTCGTTCTGACCGTGGGGGCGATCCTGCTCTTCACCGGCAAGAAGAAGGCTCCCGTCACCAGCAACAAGCGGCGTCGCGGTCGCCGCTGATTCGAGGCTGCATGGACGAGTTTGATCAGATCGAGGGCGAGTATCTGGAGCGCATCCAGGCTCGTCGGGCTTCGGCCCAGCAGCAGGCATACCCGCTTGCGCCGATGCCGGTGGCTGCCCAGCCGCCGCCGGTTCCGGCGATCCCGCTGTACGACATCTCGCTGGCCCAGGCCCCCGAGCAGACGTCGCAGGAGAGCCTTCTGACCCGCCGCGTGGCGGGGCTGCCGGTGTGGGGATGGGGTCTGATCGGAACCGCGGCCGTGGGCGCGGGCTGGTACCTCTGGAAGCAGGGCAAGGTCGCCCCGAATCTTCCCGAGTCCGCCCCGTCTGCGCCGCGCCTGCCCCAGGCACCGGAGGGGTGGAGCCCGTCGCGCACGAGGTTCGGTGAGTCGCTGGGCTCGTGGATGGCGCGTCGGTCCATCCCCAGCCGGGACGTCACCGTCTACACGGACGCGGACGACGCCAAGCGACACGTCAAGCCGGTGAGCCCTCTGGTGACGATCAAGTGTGCGGCGTCGGTGAAGATGCCGATGGACGAGCTTCAGAAGTTCTGCGCGGAGCAAGGCCTCTGCGCGACAGAGCATGGCGACGGCGTGATCGGGTTCTACCCGGCCGACTCCGGCGACAGGGCGCGCGAGTGGGAGTCCTACATCGACGCGCTGCGAGACGAAGGTCAGACGATCTGAGGAGGATTCGATGAGCTACCGAGGCATGGGTCAGTCGATCGCAGAGGCAGTCCGTCGTGGCGGCGCTCAGACCGTGGCGGCTTCTTCGCCCGACTGGGCTGGCATCGAGCGCTTCGCTCGCCGCGCGGCGGGCGGCATGGGCGATCGTTTCGCGGGCATGTTCTCGGCAGCCCAGCGGTCGAACCAGCAGGCGCAGCACACGGCGGCGCTGCGGGCCCTGGCCGACACGATCGCGGTGCGTCCCCTGGCGATGATGTCGCTCGCCCAGCCCGCAAGCCGTCACCGAGCCGGTCTGATCGCCATCGCGGAGTTCGCGGCTCGGAGCGGTAGGGCCTCGGCACCCTTGGTCGCGACTCCGGCGCGTGCAGTTCAGGCGTCTGGCACCGTTCGCTCCGCCGCCCTGACCTCGGCGCCTCGCACTGCCGCGTCCGTGTCTCCGATGCGCGATGCTGACGTCGAGAAGTATCTCGCACAGGTCCGCGCCGAGCTTCAGAAGCCGCGTCAGCAGTGGCATCCCGACCTCGTCGCGGTGATCAACGCGGTCGAAGCGTCGAAGGCGTCTCCGCAGGCGAGCATGGCGATGCTCAAGCGCCTGCTTGCCTCGACCACCGGGGACGCTCGGCTCGTGATCGCCGCGATGATCGTGAGCATCGAGCAGGGTCTGGCGATGATGCAGGCGATGGCTGCACAGGCTCCGTCGCAGCCTGCCTCCCCTCCCGCATCCACGAACCTCTCGCCCGGAGGTGCCATCGCGACGGTGGGCCGCGTCGTCCCCGGCGGCGTCAGTTCGGGCGGGGGCTCGCCCCCGACGCCGGTTCCCGTCGGCAACTACTCCTACTGAGGCCCGAGCATGCCGATCTACCGCCCCTCTGCGACGCGGACCAACGTCTTCGTCACGCAGCTTCGTCCCTACAGCATCGCTTCCGAACAGGCCGGTCGTGTTCCTGGCGCGGTATCGTCTGCGCTGAACAGCATCTTCGGACTGCACGCGACGGCGGGCTGGGGCTCGACCGAGGCGACCCGAGGGCGGGTCTGGGTCCAGTGGACGGCGTTCTCGACTCGCGGGGGTGCTGCTCGCCCGTCTGCGGCTCAGATCGAGGACGGACTGCGCCGCGCGGTTCGTAGCGTCGAGGCGCAGATCGGCGGCGGCGCACGGCTCCTGTTCCCTGGCGAGGCTGCGCCGTCGGGCGCTCGCCCCGCGCCCACTCCGGCGAGCCCGCCTCCGCCTGCCAGCACGGGTACGCCCACCCCCGCAACCCCTGAGACTTCGACGCGGCGTCCGGCCCGACGGCGCCGCAGCGCGACGCCCCCGGCGAGCGAGGCCGAGGCAGAGTTCATCGCGGAGGGGGGCGAGTCGGCAGGCAGCGCGCTTCCCGACTGGGTCGTGCCCGTTGCGGTCATCGGCGGGGTGACGGTCGTGAGCGCGATCGGGATCCTCATCTGGGCCAACCGCTCCCCTGCCAAGGTCACGTCCAACCGGCGGCGAGGCCGTCGCAGGCTGAAGTCGAATACCCATCGGTCGATCAAGCTCGACCGAATCGAGGGGGACACCTGGGTCGTTCGCTCTTCCGACGCGGCCGTCCAGCGGCTGCTGACCTCGATGGTCGGGGCTGGCCGGTCGCTCTCGGCCCCCGGAGGCGAGACCACCGAGCAGTGGATGCTGGATCGGTCGAAGCGCGACATGATCTGGAACGGGCTCCGCTCGCACCTCAAGAGCGAGCGCTCGTCGCACGGCGGGCTCGTTCACTGGGCCGATCAGCGCGTCTACGACTTCTTCAGCGCCGAGCACGACTGAAGGTGGTAAGGTAGGACGCCATGACGTACTCAGCCGGAAGACGGTACGTTCCGTCGCACACCCAGTTGGTGTCCCTTGGTTGCCCCTGCGGAATCGCAGGTCTCGGTGAAGTGGCGGGCGAGATCGGCGGGATCCGCGCGCTCGAAGTGGACCTTCGCCGGAGCGCAGCGACCGCGCAGCGGATCTTCGGCACGACCGTCGGGAACACGGCCGCCTTCAATGCGCTCATGGAGCGTGCTCGGGCTGGCAACCTCACGACCATGACTCGCGAAGAGTCGAAGCAGTTCGTCCTCGGTGCGATGGACAAGGTGGCCGCGCTCATCGCCAAGATGAAGCAGCTTGCTCAGTTGAACGTGAGCGACGCAGCGGGCCGCGAGCGCGTTCAGTCCACGCAGGCGCAGCTTCTGCGGACGGCGCGGGATCTGTGGTCGCAGACCGAAAACGCGATGCGAAACGCAAGGCCAGCATCGTCTGGGACGTCGGGCCTCGGCGTGATCCCCCTTGCAGTCTGGGCGGTCGCGGCTGCGATCTCCGTCGCGCTCGTGGCTGGCGGGACGTACTACGCAACGACTGTCGCGCAGGCCGACGCTGACCTCCGCACCGCAGACCACGTCTGCGAGACGTACAACGCGGGCCGTCCGTGCAGCCCCGAGGAGTTCGTCCGCATCCGCAACAGCCTCGTTCGCCCCGATGCGGCCTCGGTTCTCGCGGATCGCCTTGGGACTCCGGTCGGCATCGGCGTGGGCGTCGGTGCCGGGCTGCTCATCTTCGGCATGGGCGTGTGGTTCTGGACGAAGACGCGCCGCCGCAAGCGCATCGCTTTCGTGGAGTGACCAACGTGTACCCCATCCAGCACGACCTCGGCCGCGTGCCGAGCACGATTCCTGACCGCAACACCGACGAAGCCCGGAACTGGTCCGTCGGCACCTACGTTCGGCCCGGTCACATTCCGTGGCTCGACGCCGCTCTCGAAGTGCGAGGCATCACCGAGGCACAGGCTCCCCGCGCCCTCGAAGCGGTGCGCGCAATCCTGACCCAGAACAACTCCAACGTAGACACCGTCCGGTGGGGCTCGGGCCCGATTCGCGGGCGCATCTACGTCAAGTGGACGCCGCGCCGAGAGGACAACGCAGTCAACTACGCGAACCAGATTTCGCGAGCTTTCCTCGCCGCGGCGCAGCGGGAGTTTTCGCCTTCGTCCGCGTTCATCATGCGGCGCTTCCACGTCATCCGGCTGCTGAACTGGCCGGACGTGTACGTCTACCCGGAGACCGACTTCTCGACGGTGACGCGAGAGACGCTGCCCTCGGAGGTCGTGGACGAACGTGGCAGGTCCGTTCCCGTGGAGGAAGTGGGTCGAATCCAGAGCGGCGGCCTGTCCCCCGAAGCGCAAACCGCGCTCGTTGTGGGCGGGGCAGCCGTCGGAGTGCTGGCGCTGGGTGGACTTGGATTCTACCTTGTCGGCCGCCGTTCGAGCGTGAAGAGCAACAAGAGGAAGAGGACGTCCCGATGACCTACCGCAGCAAGAACCCCCTTGGACTCGGCCAGCCCGGCTATGCGGCGGAGCGTTACGTTCCGACCAACCTCGGTCAGGCCAACTACGCCGCAGAGCGGTATGTCCCCGTGAGCCTGGGTCAGCCTGGGTATGCCGCGGAGCGGTACATCCCGACGAACCTCGGCCGCGCTCCCTACGCGATGGAGCGGTACATTCCCGCCAGCCTCGGCCAGCCTGGGTACGCCGCGGAGCGCTACGTCCCCATGTCCGGTCTCGGCCAGCCTGGGTACGCCGCGGAGCGCTACCTGCCCGTCAGCCTCGGTCAGCCGGGCTACGCGGCCGAGCGGTACATTCCGATGGCGGGCCTGGGGCAGGCGAAGACCGGCACCACGAGCGCGAAGACCGGCACCACGAGCGGATCGACCACGACCGCGAAGACCGGCACCACGGGCGGCGAGGACACGACGGCGCGCGACTTCCGCACGGCAGCGGACGTCGGTGGGTCGCTGATCGGCGGAGTCGTCCGCGGCTTCACCGGGGGCTCGACCACGACGCCTGCGACCACGCCGGACATGACGGCGATGACGACGCCCATCGAGACGCAGCCCAGCGGCGGCACGGACTGGTACTGGCCGGTCGTGATCAGCGGCGGTCTGATCCTCGTCGGCGGCATCGGCTACTTCGCGCTGAAGGGCAAGAAGTCGGCTCCGACTCCGAACAGGCGGCGCAAGCGCGTCAGCCGGAACGCTGGCGGTACGTTCGCACTCGTCCGCGCCGAAGGGATGAAGGATCGCGTCGTCTCGCTCCACAAGACCAAAGAAGCCGCCGAGAAGGCGATGGAGAAGAAGGGTGGCATCCCGCACTCGCTCTTCACCAAGGGCATGCGCGTCGTGGACGTCGGGCCGAACGGCTTTTACGAGGTGATCGAGGTCTTCGGCCAGAAGACGATTCGCCCTCGCGAAGGTTCGTGGAAGAAGCTGGCTCCGAACCGCAAGCGTGTCAGCCGGAACCGCAAGCCCGCGGCTGCCGATCCGATCGGAGCGCGAGAGCTTCTTCTCGTGACCGAGAACGAGTACTCGCTCTACCGGCTGCATCAGGACATCGAGAAGAGCCTCCTTCGCAAGATCAAGAGCGGCCGGTACGACCACTCGAAGGCGTGGAAGGCGTGGCAGTACTGGATGGACGCAGGGGCCAAGCTGTACGTCAAGCAGTACGGCGGATCGTTCTCCCCGGCGACCCGTGCGATGGCGGCCCGTGAGTACGCTGACCAGTGGCATGCGAGCTACAAGGCTGGCGACGTGAAGTCGAACCGCAGCAAGCGCACCAGCCGTCGGTGAGGTCGAACATGAAGCGCACGAGTCGCAAGCCGAAGAGGACGAGCCGGAACCCCGGCATCGACACGAAGCTGTACTCGGTG
>JBEIUO010000263.1:0-4786 GCA_040374335.1 Phycisphaeraceae bacterium | reverse complement strand
GCGACGCTGGTGGCGACGATGTGGCGCGGGGGCGTGGATGCGTTGTGGTGGGTCTCGTCGGTGGGCGCGGCGGTTGTGGGCTGTGCGGTGATCGTTGGGTGTGCGCAGGTGTTTGCGGGGGAGGCGGGGAAGGAGCGGCTCGCGCGGCTGGTTGGGGTGACGAGGATCGGGGTGTTGGAGCGGGTGGTGCGGGGCGCGTGGTTCGCGAAGATGCACACGGGATTGGACATGTTGGCGAGTCCGCGGGCGGTGGGGAGCGGGATGCTGCTGCGTGTGATGGATACCGCGTTCATCGCGGGGCGGTTTGCGGTGGCGGCGAAGTTGGCGGGGGTCGAGGCGTCGATGGGGTCGGTGGTGCTGGCGGCGACGCTGTACTTCTTCATCGGCGCGGTGACGCCGTCGGGCGCGTTGGGGGCGCGGGATGGCGGGACGTTTGGGGCGATGAAGTTTCTGCCGGCGGCGGGGGCGATCGGGAGTGAGTTTGCGGTGGTCATTCTGACGGTGACGGCGTCGGAGTTTGTGGTGAATCTGTGTACGGCGACGGCGTCGGCGTTGTACCTGCGGTTTTCAAAGGCGAGGCCCGCGACGGTGGTTGCGGGCGCGGGTGGTGAAGTGCATGCGCGTTGAACTTGTGCCGCTGAATCCGACGATTGGGGATCTGAACGCGAACGGCGCGATGGTGTCGCGTGCGGCGGTGGAGGGTGCCGCGCGGGGCGCGGCGCTTGTGGTGACGCCGGAGTTGGCGGTGTGCGGGTATCCGCCGAAGGACCTGCTGAACCAGAGCGGGTTTGTCGGGGCGTGCATGCGTGCGAGCGATGAGGCGGGGTGCGCGACGGCGGGGACGGGCGTGACGCTGGTGGTGGGGACGCCGTGGCGCGATGAGCGCGGGTTGTTGCGGAATGCGCTGGTGGCGTATCGCGGCGGGGTGAGGGTTGGTGTGTACGCGAAGCGGCTCTTGCCGACGTACGACGTGTTCGACGAGGATCGGTACTTTGTCGCGGGGGATGAGCCGGGCGTGATCGAGGTGCCGCACGCGGCTGGTGTGGCGCGGGTGGGGCTGACGATTTGCGAGGACTTGTGGCGCGGGGAGGACGCGGGGTTTGCGTCGCGGTACGCGGGCGTGCGTGATCCGGTGGAGGACTTGGCGCGGGCGGGGTGCGGGCTCATCGTGAGTCCGTCGGCGAGTCCGTTTGTGCTGGGGAAAACGGAGCGGCATCGGGCGATCGTGCGCGGCCACGCGGCGCGGCACGGGGTGGTGGTGGCGTCGGTGAATCAGTTGGGTGGGAACGATGATCTGATTTTCGACGGGCACGCGTTCGCGTTTGGCGCGCGGGGGGAAGAGGTCGTGCGTGGTGGGTTGTTCGAGGGGGCGAGTGTGGGGTTTGATGCGGGCGGGGGAGGGAGCGTGGCGGCGGAGCGGGGCGCGGAGTGGATGCTGTACCACGCGCTCGTGGTGGGCGTGCGGGACTACCTGCGCAAGACGGGGTTTCGCGGCGCGGTGCTGGGGTTGTCGGGCGGGATTGATTCGGCGCTGACGGCGGTGATCGCGTGCGCTGCGGTGGGGGCTGAGAACGTGCGCGGGGTGGCGATGCCGAGCAGGTATAGCAGCGATCACTCGAAGTCGGACGCGTACGAGCTCGCGGCGAGGCTGGGGATGCGGTGCGACACGGTGCCGATCGAGGAGGCGTTTGGCGGGTTGTCGCGGACGCTGGATGCGCACTTCGCGGGCGCGGGGCTGTCGCGGCTGGGCGAGGTGTTGCCGGATCTGACCGAGGAGAATCTGCAGTCGCGGATCCGCGGGACGATTCTGATGGGGATCTCGAACCGAACGGGCGCGATCGTGCTGACGACGGGGAACAAGTCGGAGCTCGCGGTGGGGTACTGCACGTTGTACGGGGACATGAACGGCGGGCTCGCGGTGCTGAGCGACGTGACGAAGCAGTGGGTGTACCGCTTGTCGCGGTGGATCAACGAGAACCACGCGGCGTGTGGGTTCGCGGCGGCGCCGATTCCAGAGGGGAGCATCACGAAGCCGCCGAGCGCGGAGCTGCGGCCGGGGCAGACGGATCAGGACTCACTGCCGCCGTACGACGTGCTCGACGCCATCATCGATGCGTACGTGGAGGAGAAGCGGGGCGAGGAGGAGATCGTGGCGCGCGGGTTTGACCCGGCCACGGTGCGGCGCGTGCTGCGGCTGATCGACCTGAGCGAGTACAAGCGCAAGCAGGCGGCGACGGGGCTCAAGGTGACGACGGTCGCGTTCGGATCGGGGCGGCGGTGGCCGATTGCGATGCGGCGCGGATGGTGAGCGTTGGATCAGTGCTCGTCGTCGGAGGCTTTGGTGGTGGCGGTGTCGTGGCCGGTGGTGGCGGGTGCGACCTTCAGCGCGGTGATGAGTTCGGCCTGCCAGGGGTGTTCGCCGAGCCACTCGACCTTGCCGGTGGCGATGTCGCAGACGGCGCCGACGACCTTCAGTTCGCCGGAGCTGACCTTCTCGAGGATTTCGGGGCTGCCCTTGTAGAGGTCGTACATGGTCTGCCAGACGTTCTCGGTGATGGCGAGCTGCGCGATGGTGGCCTCGTCGGCGGAGGGGTTGTTCTTGCGGGCGCGGTCGACGGCGGGGGCGATGTGGTCGACGAGGCCGGCGACCTTGCCGTGGAGTTGTGCGCCGGAGGCTGCCGCGGCGACGGCGCCGCACTTGGTGTGGCCCATGACGACGAGGAGGGGCGTGTTGAGGTGGCCGACGCCGTACTCGATGGTGCCGGTTTCGCTGTCACCGGCGACGTTACCGGCGACACGGACGACGAAGACATCGCCGACGCCGCGGTCGAAGATTCGTTCGACGGGGAGGCGGGAGTCGGCGCAGGTGAGGACGGTGACGAAGGGGTGTTGGCCGGCGGCGGCGAGGTCTTCGCGGCGGCCGGGCTCGGTGTTGGGGGCGTCGGTGCGGTTGGCGACCCAGCGTTCGTTGCCTTCCTGGAGCCAGGCGAGGGCGGTGTCGGCGTCGGGGGTGGCGTCGGCCTGGGAGGAGGCCTTGGGGGCGGGCTTGGGAGCGGGCTTGGAGGGCTTGGGCTCGGGCTGAGCGTGTTCGCCGGCGGTGGCGTGTTCGTCGGTGGGGGCGGCGTAGGCGGGGGCCTTTGCCGCGGGCTTGGTGGTGGCTTTGGGGGTGGGCTTCGCGGCGGGTTTGGCGGCGGGTTTGGGCGCGGCGTGGGAGTCTTGAGCGGGCTGTGCGTGGGAGTCGCCGTGGTCGGCGTGTTGGGCGAGAGCGGAGGGGGCGAGGAGGCCGGCGGCGGCGATGAGGGCGGCGATAGCGAGGCGGTTCATGCGGATCTCCAAAGGCTGACGCAGTCGCGGGTTGCGACAGGGGTCAAGGAGGAGATCGGCGAGCGGGGGCGGGGAGGTGAGGGTGGGATAGGCGTGGGGAGGCGGGGAGCGGGGCGCGTGGAGGGACCGTGCCGGGTGTGAGGGCCTGTGCGGGGTGCGTTTGGATGAAAGGGGGAGCGGGAAGGCTTGCCACGGGCGGAAAGCGACCTACAGTTGGCGTGCCTTTGGGGATTGGTGTAACGGTAGCACGACTGACTCTGACTCAGTTAGTCTAGGTTCAAATCCTAGATCCCCAGTTTTTCCGATGAAAACCGAGTGAGTGCCCCGGGGTGACGGGGCGTGACGGGACGCGACGGGGTCGCGTCTTTGTGGCGTTTTTGCGGGGCAATCGCGGGTCTGCGGGGTTTGGTGGCGTGCCTGGGAGTGCCTGCGGGTGACTGGGGGTTGGCACGTTTTTGGCACACGCGGCGGGGGTGTTGGCACGATTCTGGCACCATAGATGATCGCATCAGGCGGTGGTGGAAAGCGGACCTTGGGGCTGATGGCTCGTCGAGAGGGAGGGGAGGGACGCCATGGCGGCGGCGAGGGGGAGGAGGGCCTCGTCGGTGTAGACCTGCGCGGTGAGGCGGATGTCGCGGTGACGCATGATCCGCTGCGCGACGGCCATCGGCACGCTCGACGCGGCGAGCATCGTCGCCAGCGAGTGGCGGAGGCTGTGCAGCACGACTCGGCGTCCCCGCTGGTCTACTTCTTCGATCTTCGCCACCCCCAGGTCGAGGCGGAAGAGCTTCATCGAGGGGATGGCGTCGAAGACCAGTTCGGAGGCGTCGGCCTTGCCCCGGCGGCGGAGGAGCGTCTCCGCGAGCGAGGGGACGAGGGGGATGCTCTCGGGCTGGCCGCTCTTGGTGATCGTCGCGGGGAGTTCCATGCGTGGGTTCACGCAGTCGAGATGCATGTCCATCCAGCAGATCTGGGCGGCCTCGGCGCGGCGGAGGCCGGTGAGGACGAGGAACTCGTAGACCGCAGCCCGGTCGGGCGGCGCTGCCGCGATCAGGGTGCGGCACTCGGCGACGGAGAGGGCGCGGCGGGTCTTGGGTCGTTTGTCGTCGGACTTGGCGATGGCGTGGCAGGGGTTGGATTCCAGCCGCGACGAGCGGACGCACCACGCGAAGAAGGCGGAGAGGTCGGCGAGGTGGCCGTTGACGGTCTTGGGGGTCATGCCCTGGCGGTTGAGCGTGCCGAGGTAGGAGCGGATCAGCTTCGCTCACGTCAACCCCCGAGATAGACAGACACCTGGTAGTGTGGCCCGCCCACAAGCGCGTCCCTGATGCTACCACGGGCCGAGCGTACACGGAAGCTGCGTTGATGTTTGAAGTCCTCGACTGGGACGTATCCGCCTCGGCTAGATCCGTAGTGTGCCAGCATTTCCGGCACGCACCATCCGTTCGAGGAACCGCAACTC
>JBEIUO010000541.1:0-2899 GCA_040374335.1 Phycisphaeraceae bacterium | reverse complement strand
CGTCCGGATCAGCGTCATCGGATTCGTCGTCGAAAGTCCACGACGATCCGCCCACTTGTAGAACGAACGAAGCGTCGCGATCTTCCGCGCCATCGTCGCCGCCGAATACTGCTGCTCGCCCAAATGCGCCAGGAACTCACGCACCTGGTCCGCGTTGATCGTGCACACGTACTCCGTCACGTTCTTCACCTTGCCAACCGTCGCCGTCGGCCGCCCCCCGGCCACAATCTTCTCGTGCGCCGCACGCTCGTTCGCGTCCTCCACCGTCAACCCCAGCTTCGCCGAGATGAACTCGACATACTGCCGCAGGTCCGCCCCGTAGCAGCGGGCGGTGTAGGGACTGAAGTGGCGCTCGTCGGCGAGGTACGTCGTGAACGCGTCAATGATGGGCAAAGTGGACATTGCGAACTCCTGAAACACCGACATCCGATCGCCCCCCTCAAGGGACTTCCGCACCGCGTGCGGGCGATAACTGAAACTTCGGCATCCTGCGAGGCTTTCTTGATCCCTCTTTTTCGGACAGTCCCGAAATTTCGCGACTCTAATTCCCCGCTCCAACCCCCAGCCGCAGCCTTGGCCGCCGGTTTCCCCGCCTTTTCCAACAGCATATCACCCCATTGGATATTCGGACCGCCTGTATAGGGGGTTCCCTTGGATCAGACAGAATTGCGCAGTTATTACCGGTCCGAACGCGCCACCGTCTCCCCGGCTCCCTCCGCACCCACCCGCAGCCACTCCGCCTGCATCAGCTCCGCCAGCACCTGGTGACTCGCAAACTCGCTGTACAGATCCATGCTCGCCAGATACCGACGCCACCCAATCGCCGTCTCGTTCGGTGACCGACCCGTCGCAAACCGCTTCAGATCCAACTGCACCTGGTGGTTCTTCCCATCCAACAAACACGACACCATCGCCAGCGGTGCATTAGGCGACCGTGTCGGTCCCGCCCCCGCATCCGTCGTCGCCGTCGTCAACGATCGCGAATCCAACGACCCCTGCGCCCGTGGCGTCATCGCCCCCGGCCTCGCGAACAGCCCGACCGACATCCCAATCGACGGCGTGTACGGGTCGTACGACGTGATCGTCCCCACCAAAATCGCATCAGCGCCCAACGCCTCCGCCAGCTTCCGAGCATCCGCCGGCGAACCCAGCCCCTTCAGCCCCAAAGCAGTCATCGCCTGCAGCGTCCGGTTCTGCGGGATCGTCCGAACCCCCCGGATCTCCTCAGCCGCCTTAATCAGCTTGTCCGTCACGTCCTCCGGCTCAAACAGACTCACCCCAGACTCGTTGCGCAGCGTCGCCACCGCCCACAGGACCTCCCCCTGGGCAGTGTCGTACGGCGCAATCGTGTTCCGCGGAGCCTCAAACTCCGCCTTCGGGGCCGGCTGGCATCCCACAAGCACACAGGCAGTCATGGCAACAACGATGGCGCGGAGATGCATCATGCCCCCTCCCCTCGCAATCCGCGCTCCAGAAATCCAACACTCAGGGCTCGGGCGCCTCATCCACCGGAGCAGCCTCCGCGTTCGTCATGGTCGGCACGCTCTGCGCACTCGATGCCGCCGCAATCGCCTGCGAAACGTCCATCGACCACACGTTGTCCGCGCCCCCGCGGCTCGACACATAGAACAGGCGGTTGTTCGGGCCAAACGTCGGCCGGAACGCCACCGCCTCGTCAGACGTCAACCGCACCAGCCCCTCCCCCTCCGCGCTCACCATCCACAGGTCGCTCGCCGCCGGACGCCCGTTGTCCTGCTCCGCGCCCGCCTTCGCGAACACAATCCACTGCCCATCCGGGCTCCACGTCGGATTAATCAACGCAAGCTCCGTCTCCGCGGCAATTTGCGTCGCGTTCCCCGCAGCTCCGTTCGCGTAGTCAATCGTCCAGATCGCGAACGCACGGCTGCCCCGCTCGCGCGCAAGCTGAAAGAGAATCTTGTCCCCACCCGTCTCGCCCGTCGCCGCCACCGGGCACCACTGCGGGAAAAGGCCGTACCCGATGAAGTTCGCCGTCTGCGGATTCGACGCCGCGGACGTCCACATCTCCCACCGCGAGTTGCCCGGGTTCTGGCGGGAGTACACCAACTGCGTCCCATCCGGAGACCACGACGGGTTCAACTCGTCCGCACTGTCATCCGTGAGCTGAACCACCTTCCCGCCAGAGATCGGCATGAGGAAAATGTCCCAGTTCCCGTTCCGGTTGCTGGCAAACGCGATCCGCTTGCCGTCCGGGCTGATCGCCGGCATCGCGTCATCCGCAGGATCCGTCGTCAACTGTGTGATCACCTTTGCGCTCGTGCGCTTGATGTAGATGTCGGAAGTTGCGCGGTGCTGCGTGCTCGCAAACACCATCCACCGCCCGTCCCGCGACACACACGGGTCAAAGTCAGCGCCCTCCTCGGCGAACGTGACGCGCGAGGTGTTCGCGGTGGCGACCGGTGCTTCGCTCCACTCGGCCCCCTCCTCGGACTCCCCCGCGGGCACTGCTTCCGCCGCGCCATCGGTGGTCGGGGCCGGCTCGCACAGGACATCGGCGAACTCACGCAGGGACTGGCCCGAGCGGTGCGCCCGGGCGATCATGTGCTGATCATGTCGAACGGCGGTTTTGGGGGCTTGCACCAACGTTTGCTGGATGCGCTGACAGCGCGGGAGGCGAATCATGGCAGTTGAAGAGGAACGCATCGTGTCGGTGGGCATGACCGGCGCATCGGGCGCGCAGTACGGTCTGCGGTTGGTGGAATGCCTGTTGCAAGCCGATTGGCAGGTCTACCTCACCTTTACTCGCGCTGCGCAGATCGTCATCGGTGGGGAGACCGATTGTCGGCTGCCGGGCCGTGCGACCGAGCAGACCCGGCATCTCTCGGCGCTCTTCAAAGCCCGCGACGGCCAACTGCGGGTG
>JBEIUO010000729.1:0-2085 GCA_040374335.1 Phycisphaeraceae bacterium | reverse complement strand
CGGGGCGTTTGTGTTGTTCACGAGCTTTGCGACGCTGAACAAGTGTGCTTCGGAGTGCGCGGGGGTGATGGCTGCGCGGGGGTATCCGCTGCTGGCGCAGGGGAGGGATGGGCCGCGGGGGTTGATCTTGAAGCGGTTCCGGGAGCACGAGGAGTCGGTGCTGTTTGGGGCGGCGAGTTTCTGGCAGGGTGTGGATGTGAAGGGGCGGGGGCTGCGGAACGTGATCATCACGAAGTTGCCGTTTGACCCGCCGGATCGGCCGCTGACGCAGGCGCGGTACGAGTTGATCGAGTCGCGTGGGGGGAATCCGTTCATGGAGGACTCGCTGCCCCGGGCGATCATCAAGTTCAAGCAGGGGTTTGGGCGGCTGATTCGGAGCGAGGATGACCGGGGGCGGGTGGTGGTGCTGGATTCGCGGCTGGTGACGGCGAGGTACGCGCGGTACTTCCTGTCGGCGTTGCCGGAGGGTGTGCGGCCCCGTGTTCGGGGGAGTGACGGGGACGAGTGAGCGAGGGAGAGGCTCCCCTGGTTGCGGGGTTGAGTCTCAAAAGTAAGAATGAAAATACGTGCAATTAGGCAGCGCAAGGCGCGCCGAATTGTCTCACGTCATCACTCAATTCGCGCTGCGCCGAGGTGTGTACTTCGGAGTTCGCGGCCATAAAGGCTAAACCTTGGGAAGCGGATCCCCTTCCCCGGGTGATGTGATGGATTGAGTTATGAAATATGTGATGTTAGCGGTCCTCGCGATTGCGGGGACGGATGTCGCTGCGCAGTCGTTTTTGGGCGAGGCCGGATCGCGGCGGGTGGATGTGGTGATGCTGGGGGACAGCAACCAGCTGTACGGGGGGACCGGGTACGAGCACGGGTGGGGGAAGGAGTTGGGTGCGAGATTTGGGCTGTATGGAACGGGTTTGCATTGGGTTGGGGAGAACGGCGGTCAGGGGGCGGGCACCGGGTACATGTGCAACACGATCGCGAACGCGAGCGCGGGTTTGTTCTCGTACGGGGCGAGTCCGAGCATGCCTGATCCCCTGAATCCGTGGGGGAGTGATCTGCAGCCAGCGTCGGTTCTGATGTTGCTGACCGGGAGCTCCCTTACTTCGGTGGGGATGACGCTGCATGCGGACGGGCCGTACTACGACATTGGGGATGCGATGGAGTTTCGCGTGCTCTATCGGACGTTGGGTGGCGGGGTGTCGCTGCGGCCGCAGCTTCGCATGGGGGCGGCGCCGTACACGGTGTTCTGCCAGTTGCCGGAGGTAGGGCATGTGGAGGGGGTGCGTGAGGCGGTGGTGTCGTGTCCGGGGGCGACGGCGGGGACGGGGGCGATCGACTTTCGAGTTGGGAACTTCACGGTTGCGCCGTACGAGGTGTACTTCGCGCACGGGATGAACACGTCGCGAGGCGCGGGCGCGGCGGTGAGCACGCTGTACGCGCGGGGTGGGATGTCGGCGCGGGATGCCGCGGCGGCGTTGATCGCGGTGAACGACGAGGTGCTGACGCGGTACCTGGGGGCGTTGCGTGCGAGGCAGAACACGGCGACGCCGCGGGTGGTGGTGCGGGTGGCCTTTGGACTGAACGACATCAACGAGACGCTGCCGTCGATTCCGAACGGGCATGCGCCGGGATCGGCGGAGGGGTACGCGGACAACCTGTGGACGATCGTGTCGCGGATTGAGGGTGTTGCGGTGAGCAATGGGTGGGACGTGTCGGGGTTTGAGTTTGTGATCTCGACACCGCATCCGATCGCGGAGCCTGACCCTGCGTGGCTGGAGGGGTTTCGTGATGCCGCGGACGGGGTGGCGGCGAATCCGCGGGTGCGTGCGGTTCACCTTGGGGATTTGGTGACGGTGGCAGAGATGGTGGAGCGTGGGTGGTATGTGTCGGCTGGGGACAGGAACCACCTGACGCGCGCGGGGTACGAGGGTTTGTCGGCACTGGAGGTCGGCGCGTTGTTGGGGGCGGGGTGTCCGTCGGATGTGACCGGCGATTCGAGTGTGGACGGCGATGATGTGATCGCGTTCTTTGGGTTGTGGGATCTTGGGATGATGGAGGGTGACTTCACGGGTGACGGGGGGGTGGATG
>JBEIUO010000238.1:0-4997 GCA_040374335.1 Phycisphaeraceae bacterium | reverse complement strand
GCCGTCGCGGGTGGAGGGGGCGGTGAGCGGGGAGGTGGTGTTGCGGCTGGAGGTGACTGGGGAGGGGAGTCGGCGGGTGACGCTGCGGGTGCCGGAGGAGTGGGCGGAGCGTGAGGGGTTTGCGATGTTGGCGGAGCGGGAGCCGACGCGGTGCAGAAAGACGGGGATTCCGGTGCGGCCGACGAGCCCGACGTGGCCGTTTGTGAACGAGCGGGCGCGGGACGCGGATTTGTTTGGATGGTTGAGCGAGTCGTACAGGACGACGCGTGAGCCGGAGCGTGATGAGGATCAGGAAATCTCCTGAGGGGCGACGGAACTCCCCGATGAGAGGGCAACGGATGCTGGTTCACCTGAATGGACAACTCGTGCCGCACGATCGCGCGTTTGTGAGCGTGTTTGATCGCGGCTTTTTGTTTGGGGACGGGGTGTACGAGGGGATTCGCGCGTTTGACGGGCGGGTGCGGGCGATGGACCGGCACGTGGCGCGGCTGGCGAACGGGTTGGGGGAGATCAAGCTGGAGTGGGACGCGGAGGGGATTCGCGAGATTGTGCCGGAGTTGATCCGCGCGAACGAGTTGGGGGACGCGTTCATTTATCTGCAGGTGACGCGCGGGGTGCCGGCGGCGGGGAGGGCGTTGCGGGCGCGGGTGCCGGATGGGCCGGTGACGCCGACGGTGTTTGCGTTCTGCGTGCCGGCGGCGAAGCTGGATGCGTGCGTGGAGCCGATCGGGAAGACGGCGATGACGGTGGAGGATTTCCGCTGGCAGCGCGGGCACATCAAGTCGATCTCGCTGGTGTCGAACGTGATGACGGCGCTGACGGCGGCGGAGCATCACGAGGATGACGCGATCTTCGTGCGGGATGGGTTGGTGGGTGAGGGGACGTCGACGAACGTGGTGATGTCGGTGGGTGGGAAGTTGGTGACGCCGTCGCTGGAGAGCGTGTCGATTCTGCGGGGGGTGACGAGGGCGTTGGTGTTGGAGGAGGGGTTGGAGATCGAGTCGCGGCCGGTGACGGTTGAGGAACTGCGGCGCGCGGACGAGGTGATGCTGGTGGGGACGTTGACGATGGTGGCGTCGGTGGTGCGGATTGATGGGCGTCCGGTGGGGGATGGCCGGGTGGGCCCGCGGGCGCGGGCGCTCGCGCGGGGGTTGGTGGAGGGGATCCGGGCGGAGATCTCGGGGGAAGTGCGGGCGGGGAGGGGATGAGGGGTTAGGGCGGGTGCGGTGGCATCTGTGGTAGGCTCGGGGGATGCACACGAGAACTGATGCGGCGTTGCGGGCGATCGGGTTGGTGGTGGTCGCGCTGATGTGCGTGTGCGCGCGTGTGGGGTGGGGGCAGGAGAAGGGCGAGGGGCGTGTGCGGGTGTTCGTGCTGGCGGGGCAGTCGAACATGGAGGGGTTTGGGCATGTTCGGACGCTCGCGCGGCTGGGGGATGATGCGAAGGGCGCGGAGTTGCTCGCGAAGTTCAAGGATGAGCGGGGTGGGTGGAAGGTGCGCGAGGATGTGTTCGTGTACTTTCGGAGTGGGGAGCGGGTGGGGAATCTGACGGTGGGGTTTGGTGCGCACGAGCCGTTTGTGGGGCCGGAGTTGGCGTTTGGCACGCTGATGGGGGACATGTACGACGAGCCGGTGCTGCTGATCAAGACCGCGTGGGGCGGGAAGGATCTGCATCTTGATTTCAGGCCGCCGAGCGCGGGGAAGCTGCCGTATCCGATTGATCCAAAGGCGCTGGAGCAGCGGGGCGGGGAGCAAGCTGTGGGGGCGAACTACCGGGCGATGGTGAAGGATGTGAAGGACTGCCTGGGGAAGATGGGCGAGTACTTTCCGGCGCTGAAGGGGCGTGAGTACGAGATCGTGGGGTTTGTGTGGTTTCAGGGGTGGAACGAGATGTTCCCGGCGAAGGGGTGCGAGTTTGAGACGGTGGTGGCGGACTACGCGGGGTTGTACGCGACGATGGTGCGGGATCTGGAGCGGGACCTGGGCGTGGCGCGGCTGCCGAGTGTGGTGGGCGAGATGGGTGTGAATGGAGAGAAGGCGACGGGGCGGATTGTGGAGTTGCGGAAGCGGCAGGCGGAGATCGCGGATGTGCCGGAGCTGGCGGGGAAGGTGCGGTTTGTGCGGACGGCGGGGATGTGGGATCGGAAGTTGGACGAGATGCAGGAGCGGGAGCGGGTGGTGAGGCGTGCGGCGCGGGAGGCGGTGCGGGAGCGGGTGGAACGGGAGACTGCGCCGAAGCTCGAAGGCAAGAGCGAGAAGGAACGGCGGGAGATGATGAATCGCGCGATGGACGCGGCGATTGAGGGGACGGATGAGTACAAGGCGTGGAACGCGGAGTGGGAGAAGATCGCGGGGCACTGGGAGTGTCACTACTGGGGGAGCGGGCCGACGTACTGCAGGATGGGGGCGGGGTTTGCTGAGGCGATGAAGGAGTTGGTGGTTGGATCCAACGGAGGTGCGAAGTGAGACTTTCCAGCGCGATGATTGCGGCGGTGTGTGGGTTGGTGGTGGCGGCGCAGCCGGCGGTGGCGGGCGGACCTGAGGATGGGGAGATGGCGGGGTATCTGCTGGTGCCGACGGAGCGTGTGCCGAAGGAGTTCAACGCGGGGTTTTCGATGTATGTGGCGGCGTGGCCGCTGCTGAAGACGTATCCGGGGCATCGGTTTCAGAGCGGGTTGTTTGGGACGTGGATGTTTGCGCAATACGAGGGGGATGGGCCGAAGAAGGCGTACTCGGATATCGAGGGCGGGCTGGGGTGGTGGCGGGACACGCGGTTTCCGAGCGAGACGCCGAAGTTCATCATGGGCGGTGTTGCGCCGGAGTTCAGCGGGGTCGCGAACGGGCCGTCGCATGGTTGGGGAACGTGGGAGGAGCCGCGCGGGGTTTATGGGGTTGCGCAGCTGAGCAATCGGGTGTTGTTTCCGATTGACGGGCTCAACATCAAGCAGGGCGTGTGCGGCGAGTTGTTTGGGTACGGGTATCTGCCGCTGCCGCTGACGGAGGCGAAGGCGAAGACGGACGGGGCGGATGTGCCGACGGGGGATCAGAGCTGGACGTTGTTTGTGAACACGGCGACGTTCAAGGGGCCGCTCGCGTTCTTCCTGCCGTACTTCTGGTCGAGCGCGACGGTGAAGGAGCCGCGGCTGGCGGGGATGTTGCTGGACTCGCGGCCGTCGGAGCCGAATCGGGCGTTGCAGATGGAGACGCAGTACGTGCCGGCGGTGGAGGCGGCGGATGGGAGCGGCGGGAGGTGGGCGCGGATTGCGCCGACGATGTTCCCGGTGGGCGAGAACGGGGAGACGATGGGGGTGCACAAGGTGATGGCGTACGACCGCAGTGCGCTGTGGGATGGGGTGAAGGCGTGGTTTGAAGGGGGCGCGGCGTGCAGCGGGGAGATTGGGGGCGGGGCGGGGCGGGGGATGGCGCTTCAGGCGTTCAAGGGCGGCGGCGGGGCGACGTGGCGGATTTATCTGGATACAACGAAGAAGGAAGAGCGAGCGCCGATCGCGTGGAAGAGCTTCGCGACGGCGCGGGCTGAGGATCCGGAGACGTTTGGGTATCGGTGGTCGGAGGACGTGCGGCGTGCGGAGGGGTTGCCGGCGATTGTGCTGCCGGAGTACTACAAGCTGGTGAAGGGTGAGAAGAAATCGGAGTGGGTGCCGGTGAAGGCGGAGGATGTGCCGAAGGAGACGGGGCTCGCGGCGGTGGAGTTTGGGCGAGCGAAGGAGGATCCGCAGGAGGCGTACACGACGCCGGACGCGGCGGATTCGTGCTGGAAGACGCCGGGGCCGAAGGCTGGGCCGTTTACGGCGAAGCTGGGCGACGGGAGCGTGGTGACGTACTGGTGGTACCGGTTTGCGGATCAGCCCGCGCTACTCAACGCGGATCTGTCGGCGGAGGAGCGTGAGCGGATGCAGGTGCTGGTGGAGAAGCTGCACCGGGAGTGGACACCGGATCGCGAGTACCTGCCGCCGCCGGCGCGGGGGAAGCTGGCGGAGTTGGATCCGGCGCAGCTGGTGACACCGCCGAAGGGGATGGAGGTTGGGTATGTGCCGATTGCGGTGAAGCAGGAGGGTGGGGAGTAGGGGATCACGCCTCGCGCGTGGCGGGAACAGCGGGTTCTCGTTCCTTGAGCGCCTTGCCGCACTCGGGGCACACCGGGGCCGTGATGCCCGCGAGGGAGTAGCCGCAGGTGGGGCAGGCGGTGGGGTCGCGGCCGCGGCGGTAGGCGCGGATGCTGCTCGTTTCCTACGCTTTCACCATGCCACGACATCGGATGCGTTGTGAACTTGGTGGGGACGTTGCGGTTGCGGATCCGCATGGGGTGTTGGCGTACTTTGAGGTTCGGGCGCCGGGGGAGGGGGATGTGGAGGGGCTGGCGGCGTTGATGCTCTCGAGCTATCGGGGGACGATTGATGATGAGGGGGAGACGATCGACGGCGCACGTGGTGCGGTGCGGGCCGTGTTCGCGGGAGAGTTTGGGGCGTTTGACCGCGAGGCTTCGGTTGTGTTTGTGCGCGAGGGGGCGTTTGCCGCGGCGACAATTGTGACGAGGCGGGGAGAGGTGCCGCTGATTGCGTTTTCGATGACGGCGGCGGAGTGGAAGCGGCACGGGTTGGCGCGGGCGGGGCTGGGGATGGCGATGCGGGCGCTGGCCGCGCGTGGGGAGGCGTGCGTGGATCTGATTGTGACGGCGGGGAACGACCCGGCGGAGGGGTTGTACCGGTCGATGGGGTATCGCGTGGTGGAGACGCGCTAGCTCAGACGGTTTCCACCTGGGGCAGGGGGCCGGCGGGGGACTCGGGGCCGTCGAAGTACTCGATCTGGGCGCGGCCGTTTTTCACGAGGTAGCGGGTGATTCGGCGGTCGCCCTTCTCGTGGGCGTAGCCGTCGCCGGCGTCGTGGTAGTGCGTGGCGCGGGCTTCGCCGCGAGCGTCCGGCGCGGCGAGGAGGGTGAGTTCGGCGCGGGCGGCGTCGTCGGTGGTCATGGAGGCGGG